>CAYNCY010000077.1:0-11208 GCA_964395195.1 uncultured Steroidobacteraceae bacterium | reverse complement strand
CAGGTCTACCAGGGCGCCGTCTAGAACGTCGTCCAGGAGATGGCGGCGCGGATGGTCGCGATGAAGAGCGCGACCGACAACGCCGGCAAGCTGATCGACGAGCTGCAGCTGATCTACAACAAGGCGCGGCAGGCGGCGATCACCAAGGAAATTTCCGAGATCGTCGGCGGCGCGGCCGCCGTTTGATAAAAGGTTCTACGCTATGAGCACTACCACCAGTTCCGCCGCGACCGGCAAGATCGTCCAGATCATCGGCGCCGTCGTCGACGTCGAGTTTCCGCGCGATTCCATCCCGGGTGTCTACGAGGCACTGAAGCTCGAGGACAGCGGCCGCGAGCTCACCCTCGAGGTGCAGCAGCAGCTCGGCGACGGCGTCGTGCGCTGCATCGCGATGGGCGTGTCCGAGGGCTTGAAGCGCGGCATCAGCGTCACGGCCACCGGCAAGGGCATCTCCGTCCCGGTCGGGACCGGCACGCTCGGCCGGATCATGGACGTGCTCGGCCATCCGCAGGACGAGAAGGGTCCCGTCGACACGAAGGAATACTGGGAGATCCACCGCCCGGCGCCCTCGTACGACGACCAGGCCGGCGGCCAGGACCTGCTGGAAACGGGCATCAAGGTCATCGACCTGCTCGTTCCGTTCGCGAAGGGCGGCAAGATCGGGCTCTTCGGCGGCGCCGGCGTCGGCAAGACCGTCAACATGCTCGAGCTCATCAACAACATCGCCAAGGCCCACTCGGGCCTCTCGGTGTTCGCGGGCGTCGGCGAGCGCACGCGCGAAGGCAACGACTTCTACCACGAGATGGCGGACTCGGGCGTCATCGACCTCAAGAACCTGCCGAACTCCAAGGTCGCGATGGTGTACGGCCAGATGAACGAGCCGCCGGGCAACCGCCTGCGCGTCGCGCTCACGGGCCTCACGATGGCGGAGTACTTCCGCGACGAGAAGCAGGCCTCCGGCAAGGGCCGCGACGTGCTGCTCTTCATCGACAACATCTACCGCTACACGCTCGCGGGTACGGAAGTGTCGGCGCTCCTCGGCCGCATGCCCTCGGCGGTCGGCTACCAGCCGACCCTTGCCGAGGAGATGGGCGTCCTGCAGGAACGCATCACCTCGACCAAGACGGGCTCGATCACCTCGATCCAGGCCGTGTACGTGCCGGCGGACGACCTGACCGATCCCTCGCCCGCGACCACGTTCGCGCACCTGGACGCGACGGTCGTGCTCTCGCGCCAGATCGCCTCGCTCGGCATCTATCCGGCGGTCGACCCGCTCGACTCGACCTCGCGCCAGCTCGACCCGCTCGTGATCGGCGAGGATCACTACAACACGGCGCGCGGCGTGCAGGCGATCCTGCAGCGCTACAAGGAACTGCAGGACATCATCGCGATCCTGGGCATGGACGAGCTGTCGGCCGAGGACAAGCAGACCGTGACCCGCGCGCGCAAGATCCAGCGCTTCCTGTCGCAGCCCTTCCACGTCGCGGAAGTGTTCACGGGCTCGAAGGGCAAGTACGTGTCGCTCAAGGACACCATCCGCGGCTTCAAGGCCATCATCGCCGGCGAGTACGACCACCTGCCCGAGCAGGCGTTCTACATGGTCGGTGGCATCGAAGAAGCGGTCGAGAAGGCGAAGACGCTGACCTGAGGCACGCCCCATGGCCAACACCATCAACGTCGACATCGTCAGCGCCGAGGGCGAGATCTTCTCGGGTCCCGCCGCGATGGTGTTCGTGCCGGCGATCCAGGGCGAGCTCGGCATCGCGCCGAGGCACGCGCCGCTCCTCACGATGCTGAAGCCGGGCGAAGTCCGCGTGCAGTCGCCGGACGGCGTCGAGCACGGCTTCTACGTCGGCGGCGGGGCGCTCGAGATCCAGCCGCAGCGCGTCACCGTGCTCGCGGACACCGCGATCCGTGCCAAGGACATCGACGAGGCGGCGGCGCTCGCGGCGGTGCAGCGCGCCGAAGAGGCGCTCAAGGACAAGACCGCGCAGATCGATATCGCGCAGGCGCAGGCGGATCTCGCCCGTGCCGCCGCGCAGCTGAAGGCGATCGAGCGCCTGCGCAAGCTGCGCAGCTAGAGTTCCCCGTCCCGCGGCCGGTGCCGCGGTTGCCAAGCATCCGCCCATCCGCGAACATGATTCGCGGCGGTCGAGGTAACGGGTCATGGCGGAAGACGGGGCAGGCGGAAGCACGGCGGGCAGCGCGGGCAGCGCATCCCAGGCCGCGCCCCGCGACGTGTTCCTGAGCCACGCATCGCACGACCGTGCGATCGCGCTCGACCTCGCGGCTCACCTCGAATCCCAGGGCATTCTTTGCTGGATGGCGCCGCGCGACGTCGTGCCGGGCACGCTCTACGCCGAGGCGATCGTGCGCGCGATCACCGAGGCGAAGGTCCTCGTGCTCGTGCTCTCCGAGCACTCGCTCGCCTCCACCCACGTCGGCAAGGAAGTCGAACGCGCCTCCTCCAAGAAGCGCCCGATCATCGCGCTGCGGATCGATGCGGCGCCGCTGACCCCGGCGTTCGAGTACTTCCTGAGTGAGTCGCAGTGGATCGACCTCGCCGGCGTTCGCAACGAAGCGGCGTTCACCAACCTCGCGGACAGCGTCCGGCGACTGATGTCGCCGGCAGCGGCCGGTGCCTCCACCCCGCCGCTGCAACGCGGCGGCGCTTCGGTGGCGGCGGCCGCGACCGGCTTTCTCGGTCGCCTGCGGCGGCCGCGGGAGCGCTCGACCGCCGTGCGGCTCGCGGTGATCGGGCTCATCGCGCTGATCATCGGCTCGAAGGAAATCGAGAAGCTGCTGCGCGCGCCGCCGCCGGCGCCACCCGCCGTGCCCACGGCCGCGACGGTCGCGAGCGTCGAACCGTCGATCGCGGTGCTGCCGTTCACCGACATGAGCCAGGCGAAGGACCAGGAATACTTCGCGGACGGCATGGCCGAGGAAATCCTCGACCTGCTCGCAAAGATCCCCGCGCTCAAGGTCATTGCACGCACGTCGTCGTTCCAGTTCAAGGGCAAGAACGAAGACGTGCGCACGGTCGCCGGCAAACTCGGCGTTGCCACCGTCCTCGAGGGCAGCGTCCGCAAGGCGGGCAACAAGCTCAGGATCACCGCGCAGCTGATTCGCGCGGCGGACGGCTCGCACCTGTGGTCGGAGACCTACGATCGCGAAATCAGCGACGTGTTCCGCACGCAGGACGAGATCGCCGGTGCCGTCGTCACCGCTCTTAAGGTGTCGTTACTCGGCAAGGCCGCGCCCAAGGCCACGCCGACATCCAACAGCGAAGCCTACGCGCTCTACCTGAAGGGTCGGTTGCTCGACCATCGCTACAACCGGGCGGACGCCATTGCGGCGCAAGCGCTGTTCAAGCAGGCGCTAGCGCTCGATCCCAACTTCGCACCTGCCTGGGCGGCACTTGCCAATTCGTACAGCTCGGGCCAGGTTCTCGGCTCAAACGGCAAGGAAGACGTGAACGCCAAAACGCTCGCGGCGGCGCGGCGGGCAATCGAGATTGACCCGTCGCTTGCGGAGGCGCATCTGGTGCTTGGCGGCGAGTACTGGTTCGTCAACGCCGATTTCGAGTCGGCCAGGCGGGAGTTCGCGATCGTCCGGGAGCTCGATCCCGGCAATCCGTACGGGCTCGCGACCTCGGCGCTCATGGCGATCAGCACGGGACATGCCGAGGAGGCCATTGCGTTCGCGCGCCGTGCGCTCGATCGAGATCCGCTCGAGACCGACAACTACCGGGTGCTCGGGACGGCCCTCTACTTCAACGGAGCGCTGGAGGAGGCCGAGAGCGTGTTTCGGCGGGCGCTTGAGCTCAACCCGGCCGCCGAAGGCATCCACGTGCGGCTCGCATTCGTGCTGCTGGCCCGTGGGCAGCTCGAATCGATGCGGGACGCAGTCGAGCGCGAGACGTCGGTCGAATGGAAGCGCGTGGGCCTGGCGCTCGCCGATTCCGCGCTTGGACGCACGGCCGACGCCAACCGGGCGCTCGACAGCATCCGTCAGAACGAGAGCGGATGGGCCTACCAGCTGGCGGAGGTCTACGCCGTGCGCAAGGAGCCTGAGAAGGTCTTCGAATGGCTCAATCGCGCCTTCGCCGAGCACGATCCAGGCCTCGTCAACTACGCGCGCCTCGATCCCGTGTTCAGGGACTACCGTGGCGATCCGCGTTTTTCGGCGCTCCTCAAGAAGCTCAACCTCCCCGAGTCCTAGGCGCACGCCGCGCAGCGTCGGGCTGCGCCGCCAGGACAAGCTCCGGGCGATGGGGGGCCGACGCGCCTCAGTTTCTTGATGCTAGCTGCCCGGATGCAGATACCCGGCGAGCCACGCCGCGACTTCCTGATAGAAGTAACGACTGTCCTCGCCCCGCAGGATCCAGTGGTTCTCATCGGGCCACACGATCAGCCGGCTCGGCACCTGCTGGCGTTGCAGCGCCGCCCAGTACTCGAGCGTGTTGTTGAGCGGCACGCGGAAGTCGTGCTCGCCGACGCTGACCAGCACCGGTGTCCTGAACTTCGCGGCGTACTGGATCGGGCTTTGCGTCCGCCAGAGCGGCGCGTTTTCCCACGGCGGACCGCCGACCATCACCTCGCGGTGGTAGATCGCATCACTCGATCCCCACTGCCCCTCGAGGCTGACGAGGCCGGCGTGGCTTATGAGGCACTTGTAGCGCGTCGTCGAGGCCTGCATCCAGTTGGCAAGGTGGCCGCCGTAGCTCGCGCCCGCGGCGCACTGCCGCGTGCCGTCGATGAAGGGGTAGCGCTTGATCGCGACGTCGGCCGCGGCGTTGATCTCGGCGGCGGGACCGGCGAGCGGGTCGCCGTCGATCGACTGCGCGAACTTCTCGCCGTAGCCGGTCGAGCCCGAGTAGTCGGAGGTGACGATCACGTAGCCGGGCGCGGCGAGGAGGTGGTAGTTCCAGCGGATGCCGAACGCATCGCGGTTCATCGTCGCGGGGCCGCCGTGCAGCACGACCAGGAGCGGGTACTTCTTCGCGGGATCGAATGCCGGCGGCTTGATGAGGAGGCTGTGGATCTCGCGGCCGCGCGAGGATTTGAACGTGAAGTGCTCGACCGGGAGCCAGTCGATCGCGGCCGCGCGCTCCGTGTTGAAGTGCGTCAGGAAGACGCGCGCGCCTGAAGGCTCGAGGCGCACGATCTCGGGCGGATTTACCGCGCTTTCCCAGCGTGCGATCAGCACGGGCTTCGATGCGCTGCTTGCGACCGACAGTCCCGTGTAGACCCCCGTGTCGCGCTCGCCGCCCGCGTGCGCGGCGGCGCCGGGACCGGCGAGGTAGAGACGCTCGAGGCCCGCGTCCTCGGCGAGGTAATAAAGAGTGCCGTCCGCCGCGACGCCCCAGCTTGTCGGCGAACGATCGATTGCCCGCGTCCGGTTGTCCGGCGTCCCGGCGAGCGCGGCGCCCTCGACCCTGAGCGCGGTGACGTCGGTCGCGGTGTAGCTGTGCGGCGCGCGGGCGCTGTGGCTCGCGTACAGCCACTTGCCGTCCGGCGAGAACGCCGGATCCGACCACGAGTCGCGGTCGTTCGTCAGGCGAGTCGGCTCACCGCCCGTCGCGGGGACGCGCCAGAGCTGCGAGCTCGTGAAGTCGCGGGCGGCCCGGTCCTGATCGATGCTGGCGGCAAAAACTATGGCGCTGCCATCCGGCGTCCACGCGTGATCGAGCGCGACGCCCTCGTCGGACGTGCGTCCCGCGAAGCCGCGCTCCGTGATGAGGTGGGTACCCGCGAAGAGATCGTGCGCGACGGCACCGGGTTCGAGCGACTGCACGAACAGATGCGGCCGGCGCTCATCGAGCCACCGGTCCCAGAAGCGCACCGGGAAGCTCTCGTAGACGCGCGCCTGGTACTTGCGCTCGGCGCGCTCCTTCGCGATCCGGCGATTGTCGGCATCGTCCTTGGCGCCGGGCCAGACGTCGGCGACGAACGCGATGCTCTTGCCGTCGGGTGAGAACGTGGGCGCGGACGCCCCGAGTGCGACGTTCGTGACCTTGAGCGCCTCGCCACCGGACTCGAGGTCGAGCACGTAGACCTGTGCCTCCGTGTCCGCTTCGCGCTTGGTGCTGAAGGCGATCCGGTGGCTGTCGGGCGACCAGCTCACACCCGACTCCGGTCCCTTGCCGTCCGTGAGCCGGCGGGGCGGCTGGCTGCCGTCGGTCGGTACGACCCAGAGGCGCGAGACCTGGTCCTTCCGGTCGTAGGCAGGCTCGGTGACGCTGAACACCGCGAACCGCCCGTCCGGGCTCACGGCCGGCGCGCCGATGCGGTTCATGCGCCACACGTCCTCGTGCGTGATGGTGTGGCGGGTGGCCGCGGAGGCCGGGGTCGGCGGGGCGAGGGCAGAGAGGCAGGCGATGATCGCCGCCAGGGTCGGTCCGGTACGCATGCTTGGGAATCCTTGTGGGGGTCCGCGGCCCGTCGATCGGCCTCGGACGATACCGGAATGCGCTGCCGACGAGCTATCCGGGGGGCACCCGGTGCGCCTGGCTCGCCAGTCTGTGGAATCGCGCAAGCGGTCGGGTCCGGGCGCCATGCGACAATGCAGCCTTCCCGGATCCTGAGTGCTCCCATGACGTTGAGCGTCGTCATCCTGGCCGCCGGCCAGGGCAAGAGAATGAACAGCGACCTTCCGAAGGTCCTCCAGCCGCTGGCTGGCCGGCCGCTGCTGCAGCACGTCGTCGACTGCGCGCATGCGCTCGGTGCGACCGACGTGCACGTCGTCTACGGCTACGGCGGCGACCAGGTCAAGGAAGCCTTCGCGCACGAGTCGCTCAAGTGGGCGCTGCAGGCGGAGCAGAAGGGCACCGGCCACGCGCTCATGCAGGCGATGCCGGCGATTCCCGACGAGCACCAGGTGCTCGTGCTGTACGGCGACGTGCCACTGACGCGCGCCGAGACGCTGAACGCACTGATCGCACGCGCGACGCCGCGCTCGCTCGCGCTCCTCTCCGTGATGCTCGAGGACCCGACCGGGTACGGACGGGTGCTCCGTGACAACGCGGGCAACGTCTATCGGATCGTCGAGCAGAAGGACGCCGGCAAGAAGGAGCTCGCGGTCGGCGAGGTCAACACGGGTGTGCTCATCGCGCCTGCTTCTGCACTCAAGCGCTGGCTCGCAAACGTAAAGAATGACAACGCGCAGGGTGAGTTTTATCTCACCGACGTCATCGCGCTCGCGGTCAAGGACGGTTTCAAGGTCGAGGCGGTCATCGCGCCGACGGCGGCCGAGGTGCTCGGCGTCAACGACAAGGTGCAGCTCGCGGCGCTCGAGACCGAGCTTCGCCGCCAGCGCGCGACGGCGCTGATGGTCGCCGGCGTCACCGTGATCGATCCGGCGCGGCTCGATGTGCGCGGCACCGTGACGCACGGGCGCGATGTCGTCATCGAACCGAACGTGATTCTCGAGGGGACGATCACGCTCGGCGATCGCGTGCGGATCGGCTCGGGGTGCGTCCTCAGGAATGTAACGCTCGGCGCCGACACGACCGTGTATCCCAACAGCGTGCTAGAAGACGCCGAGACGGCGGAACGGTGCTCCGTGGGGCCCTTCGCGCGCCTGAGGCCCGGGAGCCGTCTCGCGGTCGGCGCGAAGGTCGGCAATTTCGTCGAGCTCAAGAGCACGTTCGTCGGACCGGGCAGCAAGGTCAACCACCTCACCTATCTCGGCAACGCCGTGCTCGGTGCGAAGGTCAACGTGGGTGCGGGCACCATCACCTGCAACTACGACGGCCACAACAAGTGGCCGACGGTGATCGGCGATGGCGCGTTCATCGGCTCGGGTTCGATGCTGGTCGCGCCGCTCTCGATCGGCGCAGGCTCGACGGTCGGTGCGGGCTCGACGGTCACGAAGCCCGTACCCGCCGGTGGCCTCACGCTCGAGCGAGCCGAGCAGCGCTCGCTGCCGACCTGGGTCTCGCCCGTGAAGGCGAGTGCCGCCGAGCGCGACAAGCGCCTGACCCGGGCGGGGCTCCCTCCGGAGAAGCCTTCGGGCCCAAAATCAGGCACTTAGGCCGGTTCCGACGACCCGTCGGTCGCCTAAGGGGCGATGTGCATCACGATCGCGGTGCACGGGATAGGGGATAATCGCAAGCTACTCCCCGGAGACCGAATCACATGTGCGGAATTGTTGGTGCCGTTGCCGGGCGAGACATCCTCCCCGTGCTGATCGATGGTCTGCAGCGGCTCGAGTACCGGGGTTACGACTCGGCCGGCGTCGCGGTCCTGAACGGCGACGGGCACCTGCGGCGCCTGCGGACGGTCGGCAAGGTCGCGCGGCTGCGCGAGGCGCTCGATGACGAGCCCGCGTACGGGAACATCGGCATCGCGCACACGCGCTGGGCGACGCACGGCGTGCCGAGCGAACGGAATGCCCACCCGCACATCTCGCGCGACGGCATCGCGATCGTCCACAACGGCATCATCGAGAACCACGACGAGCTTCGGGACGACCTCGTGGCGCGTGGCTACGTGTTCACGTCCGAGACCGACACCGAAGTCATCGCGCACCGCATCCACCTGCACCTCGAGACCGCCGCCAGTCTTTTCGCCGCCGTGCAGATGACGGTGCGCGAGCTTCACGGCGCCTACGCGCTCGCCGTCGTCAGCGAGCACGACCCGGACACCCTCGTGCTCGCGCGCGCCGGCTGCCCGGTCGTGATCGGCCGCGGCACCGACGAGAACTTCGTTGCCTCCGACGTCTCCGCGCTCCTGCCCGTGACGCGTCATTTCCAGATCCTCGAGGAAGGCGACGTCGCCGCGATCCACCGCCAGAGCGTCAGCATCGTCGATGCGAACGGCAATGCCGTCGAGCGCAAGGTGCAGCAGAGCGAGCTCTCGGCCGACTCGGTCGAGAAGGGCGACTACCCGCACTTCATGCTCAAGGAAATCTACGAGCAGCCGCGCGCGATCGCGCAGACGCTCGAAGAGCGTGTCGCTGGCGGCAAGCTGCTCGAGGCCGCGTTCGGCCCGGCCGCGATGGAAGTGCTGCGTCGCACCGAGGCCGTGCAGATCGTCGCCTGCGGCACGAGCTGGCACGCGGGCTCCGTCGCGCGCTACTTCATCGAACAGATCTGCCGGCTGCCCTGCTGGATCGACATCGCGAGCGAGTTCCGCTACCGGAACCCCGTGGTGCCCAAGAACACGCTGTTCGTGACGATCTCGCAATCGGGCGAAACCGCCGACACGCTCGCGGCGCTCAGGCTCGCGAAGGAAGCGGGCTACCTCTCATCGCTCGCGATCTGCAACAGCCCAGAATCCTCGCTCGTGCGCGAGTCCGAGCTCGTGATGCTGACGCGCGCCGGTCCCGAGATCGGCGTCGCCTCGACCAAGGCCTTCACGACCCAGCTCGCCGCGCTCGACATGCTGGTGATCGCGCTCGGCAAGCACCACGGCGTCGATCGCGAACGCGAGCGGCAGCTGGTCGGTCGCCTCGTCGAGATCCCGCGCCTGGTCGAGGAGACGCTCAGCCTCGAGCCCGTGATCAAGCGCCTTGCCGAGAAGTTCGTCGACAAGCACCACGCGCTCTTCCTGGGTCGCGGCGCACTCGCGCCGATCGCGATGGAAGGCGCGCTCAAGCTCAAGGAAATCTCCTACATTCACGCCGAGGGCTATGCCGCGGGCGAACTCAAGCACGGCCCGCTCGCGCTCGTCGACGCCGACATGCCGGTGGTGACGGTCGCGCCGAACAACGACCTGCTCGAGAAGCTCAAGTCGAACCTGCAGGAAGTGCGCGCACGCGGCGGCGAGCTCTACGTGTTCGCGGATCCGCAGTCGGGCATCGAGTCCTCCGACGGCGTCACCGTGATCACGATGCCAAAGCACGTCAGCTACTTCCAGGCGCCGATCATCTACACGATCCCGCTGCAGCTGCTCGCCTACCACGTCGCGACGATGCGGGGCACCGACGTCGACCAGCCGCGCAACCTCGCCAAGAGCGTCACCGTCGAGTAGCCGCCCGGCGTGCAGCGTGGCGCCAATCCGCGTAACGTCCGCGGATGCGCCACGACCCCCACGATTTCGACGAGGCTTTTTTCAAGCGCTACTACGGTGACGCGCAGACGCGCGTCGCCGATGCGGGCGACGCGGCGAAGCTCGTCGATCTCATCGGCGGGGTGGTCGACTACCTGGGGCTTCGGGTCCGGCGCATCCTCGATGCCGGTTGCGGCGTGGGGCTGCTGCGCGAGCCGCTCCTCGCGCGCTACCCGCGGGCGCGCTACGAGGGCCTCGAGGCGAGTCCGTTCCTGTGCCGCAAGTTCGGCTGGCGGCAAGGCTCGGTCGCCGATTTCACGAGCCCGAAGACCTACGATCTCGTCGTCTGCCACGACGTGCTCCAGTACCTCGATGACCGCGTCGCGGCGCGCGCCATTGGCAATCTCGCTCGCCTCAGTCACGCGGCGGTCTACCTGAGCGTGCCGACGCTCGGCGACTGGCACCGCGTTGCGGACCAGTCCCGCACCGACCGCGACGTGCGGCTCCGCCCCGTCGAGTGGTACCGGAACCGCCTCCGGCGCCGGTTTCGGCACGTCGCGGCTGGCGTCCACCTCGTCCGCGCCGTGATGCCGGTCCTCTGGCAGCTGGAGGAGCCCTGGCGCTAGGGCCGGCGGGCGGTCAGGGGTTGCCTTCGGGGGCGCCGGCAATGCCGGCCGGTCAGCCCGGACGATGCCGTCCCCCGGCGGATTCCCGGGGCGCGGCCCCGCACGCTACAATCCGGCGACGGGCACCCGTTCTAAATCACTAATGACCAGCAAGGGGATGATCATGCAATTGTCGTCGTACTCCACGAGCTGCGGCCGCCTGGTCCGCCTCGTTCTCGTCACCGCGGGCTCCGCGGCGCTTTGTAGCCTCGCGGCGTGCGGCGGGGGCGAAGATTCCGTGCCGCTGACGCGTTCGACGGTCAAGGTCCAGTCGATCACCCAGCAGGGGTCGTGCGAGGACGTGAACATCAAGGTGACGCCGGTCGCGATCAACCCGGGCGCGCCGAAGCTCGCGAACGCGAAGGAATTCGTGACGCCGGTGAAGCTGACCAAGGGCGCGGACAACGTGTCCTGCACCGGCAGCGCCACCAGCATCCCGATGGCGCCGGGCAAGTGGAAGTTCACGGCGAACCTCCCCTCCGAGATCGCGACCTGCGAGCGCGACGTGACGACGGGCGGTACCAACGACGTCGACTTCAAGGACGGCGACG
>CAYNCY010000076.1:0-11361 GCA_964395195.1 uncultured Steroidobacteraceae bacterium | reverse complement strand
CATCGCGGCGCGGCCGATGTCGGCGGTCACGACGCCGGAGCCGCGCGGCAGGCGGTCGAGCACGCGGCCCCAGTAGTCGATGATCAGGCTGTCGCCGTAGGTCTCGCGGCCGTTCGGGTGCACGCCCGACTGCGCGGCCGCGACGACGTAGCAGAGGTTCTCGACCGCGCGGGCGCGCAAGAGGAGCTCCCAGTGCGCGCGCCCGGTCGGGACGGTGAAGGCGGCCGGCATCACGAGGATCTCGGCGCCGGCGGCCGACAGGCGCCGGTAGAGCTCGGGGAAGCGCATGTCGTAGCAGACGCTGAGGCCGACCCGGCCCGCCGGCGTGTCGATGAGCACCACCTCGCGCCCGGGCGCGACGTGGGTGCTCTCGCGGTAGGTTTCGTTGGGCTTCTCGGGCACGTCGACGTCGAAGAGGTGGATCTTGTCGTAGCGCGCGACGCACGCACCCTTGGCGTCGTAGACGAGCAGGGAGTTCGTGACCTTGCCCTCGCCCGCGGCGCTTCTCAGCGGCTGCGTGCCGCCGATGATCCAGAGCCCAAGCCGCTTCGCCGCCGTGCTCAGAAAGTCCTGCGTCGGGCCGCTGCCGAAGGCCTCGGCGACCGCGCGCTTGTCCTCATCGCGGCTGCCGATGAAGTTGAAGTTCTCGGGCAAGAGCGCGACCTCGGCGCCGGCCGCCTTCGCCTCGTCGAGAAGCGCTCCCGCGGCCGCGCAGTTGGCGGCGACGTCGGGGCCGGACGTCATCTGGATCGCGGCGAAGATCGTCATCCGTCTCTCCTCAGGGCCCGTGGCCGCCCGGCGTCGCGGTCTTCTCGGCCTCGCGGGCCGCCCCGGCCCCGATCCGCTCGACCTTGGGCTGGTCCCAGCTGCCCGTAATCCGATAGTAGCCTCGGGCGATGCCGGATAGGGGTTCCTTGAACACGGTCGAGAAGAGGAGCAGCGCCGCGCCGATCGCAGGCCCCGCCGCGAGGGCTCCGGCCGCGGCCAGCGGCCCGCCGAAGTGACCGGTCACCTTGGCGGTCTGGTCATAATCCCGCGCCGCGAGCCCGGTGCGCCCGACGATGCCGATCTCGGCGGCCGGCCCCTTCAGCACGAGGTTGCTCGTGAAGGCGTTGCCGTCCCGGAACTCGAAATCGCCCGTAACCTTGTCAAACGCGAAGCCCTTGTCCGTGAGGTCGGTGAAGTCGAGCGCGAGGCGCCGCGGCAGTGCACCGACCGAGAGGAGCCCGAGCACCCGGCCCGCGCCCGGCGCCACCGCGATGAGTTCCCCCCGCTCGATGCGGATCTGCGCGTTGCCGCCCAGGCGACTCAACAGGTCGCCGTCGATGCCGCCCGGCCAGCGAAGCTCGGCCGTCAGCTTCCCGGACTTGCCGGTCAGCGTCGGCTGAAAGCCCCACGCGTTCATCGTGTCGAGGACGTCGGTGCTCTCGATCGAGAGTGCGAGCACGCTCGCCTGGCCGGTCGCGGTCAGCGCCCAGCTGCCACGCCCCGAGGCGTGGAACGAGGCGCCCTCGAGCGTCGCGCTGTCGAGCTGCAGTCCGTCCTCGGTCTTCGACAGCCGCGCCGTCAGCGAACCGAAGTGCCTCTTCAGTATCTCGAGGTCGCGCACCGCGATTGCAAGGGGCGGCAGTTCCGTCGGATCGGTCGGGGAGCCGCCGGGCGCCGCGTTCGCGTGGTCGCCGAGGAGGAGCCGGTCGAGGTCGAGCGACAGGGGGGCCGGGCCCTTCATGTCCCACGGCACGACGACGGTGCCAAGCGCCGCGGGTCCGTCGACGTGCGCGCGCCACTCGCCCTTGCCGGCCTCGAGCGCGAGCGTCACTTCCGGGAACCGAAAGCCGAACACATCGAAGCGATCGACGAGCACGGTGCCGCCCCGCAGGTACTCACCGAGCCCCTTGCCCGTGCCGTCGGAGAGCCGCACCGAGAGCCACGCGGAGAGGTCGTAGGCCGGCATGCGGCCCTCGAGCCACACGCCCGTCGAATCCCGCAGCGCCGGGTTCCCGCCCCCGAACCTGAGCGTGCCGCGCCTGAGTGCCATCTCGCCGTTGACGGTGCGCCACTCGAGCGCGGCGGCGTCGTGGCCGACCTGCACGCGCGCGGTCACGGCGGGCTCGCGCACGGGCATCGCGCGCCTGAACGTCGAGGGGAGGACGGGTGCCCCCGCCTCGAGGCCGGGATCGAGGACCAGGTCGACGCGCGCGCTCCTGACTTCCTCGGCGGCCTTCGCGAGCGGCGCCGGCAGCGACACGCTCAAGCCCGCGAGCCCGGTGTCGAGGCGGACGCTGGCGGGCAGCCAGCGCAGCGCCGACTCGTGCGGCACCGGCTGGGCGCCGGGCGGCGCATCGGCGGGCAACGGATCGGGCGCCGGCCACCACTCGTAGCGCGGCACGCGCGCCTGCGCCTTCCAGTCGAAGCCGCCGTCGAGCCAGCGGCCGCGCGTGATGCCAAGGAGTGGCTGCAGGTGCGCGCCGGTCGCGTGCCCCTGCGCATCCACGATGAGGAGCCGATCGCCCGGGACGCCACTCGGCCCCGCCACGGTGCGCGCGCTCGCGCGAACCGCGCTGCCGAGCAGCGTCGCCGTCACCTCGGGAACGGTGAGCTCCCGGTCGCGCAGCGTGAAGCTGCCGGTGATCGCGGTCGCGGGTTCAGGGATGCCGGGCAGCGTCGCGCTCGCGCGCTCGAGCTTCGCGCTCACGTTGATGTGCCGCTCGGCGAAGCGCGCGAAGGGCAGGTCGAGCGTGACGTCCGCCGTGGTCGGTCCCTTGCCCGCGAGCTTCATGAAATAGCTGCCGAGCTTCGGCCCGACCGGGGAGGCCTGCAGGTACTTGAGCGCATCGCCGACGTCGCCGCGCGCGGTCGCGGAGGCGATGAGCTCCGCCGCGCCGAAGTCGGCCATGCCGGCGGCGGCGTTGCTGATCTCGAGGCCGCCGATGCGCGCGTGCAGCGCACGCGTCGTGAAGCCCGCGTTGCGGAACTCCGCATCGCCGGTCGCGTCCTCGATGTCGGCGAAGCCGTCCTGGTAGTGGATGCGCATGCCGACGTACGGCACGCGGATCCGGAAGAGCCCGCCGCCGTCGCGGAACGGAAACTCCCGCAGCGGCCCCACGAGCTCGAAGCGCACGTCGTTGACGCGCCCGGCGAGGAAGGCGGCGTCGAGCCACGCCATCGCCTTGGGCGGCATCGTGCGCCCGGGCAGGTAGCGGGTCGCGTTGCGCGCGTCGATGTCGGTGAGGTTGAAGTCGAGCACGAGCCGGGGCGATGAGCCGTCGGCGGGGAGCCAGAGGCGCGCCTTGCCGTTCGCGCGCCCGTCGGCGGAGCGGCTGTGCGCATCGTCGGTGGCCAGGCGCCAGCCGTCGGGCTGCCACCACCAGTCGAGCGTGAGGCCGACCTCGTCGGAGTGCACTGGCGTGCGGAGCAGGGTCGCGAGGTCGAGGGTGAAGGACTTCGAGTGCGCGAGCAGGCGCCCGTGCGTTCCCTTGCCGGTGAGCTCGCCATCGAGTCCGCCGATGCCGGGGATCTTCCGCCACGCATCGATGCCAAGATCGGTGAAGCGCGCGCCGCCGTCGAGGTGCCACTCGCCGGGCTGCGTACCGCGGCTGAGCGCGAGGTCGACGGCGCTCAAGGCGCCGCGCGGCTTGAGCGCCGCGAGCGCCGCGCGCACGTCATCGGACGGCAGGAGCGGGGCCAGCGTCGCGAGCGCCGCGAGGCTGAGCGCCGGCGAGGTCAACTTGAGCTCGCGCATCCCGTCCCGGTCCGAGAGCAGCGCGAGCGTGAACTCCCCGTGGCGCCACGGCGTCGCACCGGCATCGATCGTGAGGTCCCGGCCGCGCGCGGTGAAGCGCCCGTCGGCGTGCTCGACGTCGAGCGCCCCGGCGAGCTGCTTGAGGAGCGGTGGGTTGGCGCCCGGCGCGCCCTTCAACGCGACGTGCGCGAGATTGAAGGTGGCGTTCGCGCCGGCGAGCGCGGGACCGACGCCGGCCGCCTTGATCTTGAGGTCGCCCTGCCCCGCGGACGGCAGCCACGGCCAGCTCGGCGCGAGCGCCGCCCAGCCGGCGAGGGAGGCCCCCGCGAGCGTGACGTCGGCGCGCCAGGTGAGCTCGGCCGGGCGCGCGAGGTCGCCCGTGAGGTACGCCTCGAATTCGAGCTTGGCGCCGAGGGAGTCGGGCAGGCGCACGGCGCCGACGACGCTGAGCGCGTTCGGGTCGCGCTCGAGCTCGAGGTTGACGCGATCGACGCTCCACGGGCGCGCGTGCGAGCGCTGGTCCTCGACGGTGACGGTGGCGTCCTCGATCCTGAGGCGCCCGACGGGAAGGTCGCCGACCGCGAGGTGCGCGCCGCCCTGCTGGGCGCCCAAGTCCCCCTGCCCGCGGAACTCGACCGTGCCGTCCGGCGCGACGATGAGGTGCAGGCGCGCGCCCTCGAGCACGAGTCGCCCGGCGGCGAGGCGCCCGCTGCCGATCGACTTCCAGATGTCGAAGCCGACGCGCCCCGAGCGCGCGGTGATGAGCTCATCCACCTGCCCGGGCACGGTGATCCGTGCGGCGGTGAACACGAGCTCGGGGCCGTGCAAGCCGAGTCGCGCATCGAGGTGCTGGAACGCGAAGCGCAGTCCCGTGACGCGCTCCACTCTCAGCACGATCTCGGCGGGGAGCTCGGGCGAGTTCTCGAGCCAGATCCGAAACGCACCGACCGCGACCGCCAGGAGCACGATCAGTGCTCCGCCGATGGCCGCCGTCCACTTCCATATTTTCCGTACGCGGCTCACGGCGGCTCAGACGAGTACCACGTCGTACTGGTCGTGCGCGTAGAGCGCCTCGGTCTGCAGGCGGATGGGCTTGCCGACCACGACCTCGAGCTCGCCGAGCGCCGCCGACTCCTCATCGAGCAGGAGTTCGACGACGTCCTGGTGCGCGAGCACCATGAGGCCCTGCACTTCGAACTGCCGCGCCTGCCTCAGCACCTCGCGGAAGATCTCGTAGGCGACGGTCTCCGGCGTCTTCACGTAGCGCCGGCCCTCGCAGGCCGGGCACGGCCGGCACAGGAGATGCTCCAGGCTCTCGCGCGTGCGCTTCCTCGTCATCTCGACGAGGCCGAGCGGCGAGACGGAGGAGATGTTGGTGCGCGCGTGGTCGGTGGCGAGGCTCTTTTCCAGCGCCTGCAACACCTGGCGGCGGTGGTCCTCGTCCTGCATGTCGATGAAGTCGATGATGATGATGCCGCCGAGGTTGCGGAGCCGCAGCTGCCGCGCGATCGCGACCGCCGCCTCGAGGTTGGTCCTGAAGATCGTGTCCTCGAGGTTGCGATGGCCGACGAAGGCGCCGGTGTTGACGTCGATCGTCGTCATCGCCTCGGTCTGGTCGATGATCAGGTAGCCGCCCGATTTCAGCGGCACCTTCCGATCGAGCGCTTTCTTGATCTCGTCCTCGACGCCATAGAGGTCGAGGATCGGCCGGTTGCCGTGGTAGAGCTCGATCTTGCCCTCGCTCTCGGGCATGAACGTGCGCGCGAACTCGACCATGCGCGCGAAGGCGGACGGCGCATCCACGATGACCCGGCCGACGTCCTGGCCGAGGAGGTCCCGGAGGATCCGCACGTGCAGCGGCAGGTCCTCGTGCACGAGCGCACCCGCGGGCGCGCGAAAGCCCGCATCGCTGACGACTTCCCAGAGGCGCTGCAGGAAGAGCATGTCGGCGCGCAGCGCCTCCGGGCCCGCGCCCTCGGCGACGGTGCGCACGATGTAGCCGCCCGGGCGGGTCGCCGGCATGAAGAGCTCGACCAGGGACCGGAGCCGCGAGCGCTCGGCCTCGTCCTCGATGCGGGACGAGACGCCGACGCCGTGGCCCTGCGGCATGAAGACGAGGAAGCGGGACGGCAGCGTGATGAAGGTCGTGAGCCGGGCGCCCTTGGTGCCGAGCGGGTCCTTCAGCACCTGCACCAGGCGCTCATCGCCCTCGGCGACCGCGGCGCGGATGTCATCCGTGCGCGGCGCCTCGAGCACGAGCCCGACGTCGTCGCGGTGCGTGATGTCGGAGACGTGCAGGAACGCCGTGCGCTCGAGGCCGATGTCCATGAAGGCGGCCTGCATGCCCGGCAGTACCCGCGACACGCGGCCCTTGTAGAGGTTGCTGGTGATGCCGAGGCGGTTGGCGCGCTCGATGTGCACTTCCTGCAGGACGCCGTTTTCGACGAACGCAGCGCGGCTCTCGCGTGGCGTGACGTTGACCAGGATCTCCGCGGTCACGCGCCTTCTCCCGTATTCCACAGCCGCACGCCCGCGCTCGCCAGGAGCTGGGCGGTCTCCGCCAGCGGCAGGCCCATGACGCCCGAGTAGCTGCCCGTGAGCCGCGTGATGAACGTCGCCGCGCGGCCCTGGATCGCGTAGCCGCCCGCCTTGCCGAGCGGCTCCGCGGTCGCCCAGTAGCGCGCGCACTCGGCGCGGCCGAGCGGGCGCATCGTCACTTCGCTGACCGAGAGCGCCTCGAGCACGCCGCCCGCGTGCCTCAGGGCAACCGCGGTCATCACCTCGTGCGTGCGGCCCGAGAGCACCTCGAGCATGTCGAGACATTCGGTTTGATTGGCGGCCGTGCCGAAGAGTTCCCCGCCGAGCGTGACGGTCGTGTCAGCGCCGAGGACGGGCCGGGTCGGCGCGCGCTGCCAGACGGCCTCCGCCTTCGCGCGCGCGAGGCGCGCCACGTACACCGCCGGCGCCTCGCCCGGCAGGCGCGACTCGTCGAGGTCGGCCGGGTCGACGGCGTGCGCGACGCCGATCTGACGGAGCAGTTCCTGGCGACGGGGCGAGGCCGAGGCGAGCGTGATCGAGTCGTAGCGGGGCATCGGCGGGCTCGAGATCCGGGGCGTCGGGAGTGGCCCAAGAGCATAGCCGGAGAGCCGGCTCGGCGCGCGTAATCCGCCACAAATTCCGGAGCTTACGCGCGGTGGTAGGGGTGGCCCCTCAAGAGGCTCGAGGCCCGGTAGAGCTGCTCGGCCAGGAGGACCCGCACGATGCCGTGCGGAAAGGTCAGCGCCGAGAGGGAAACGCGCTCATCCGCGCGGGCGAGGCACGGCGGCGCGAGGCCGTCCGGGCCGCCGATCAGGAAGCAGAGGTCGCGGCCGTCGTTGAGCCGGGCGCTCCACCAGCGCGCGAGACCGGGGGTGTCGAAGGTCCGCCCGCCAACGTCGAGCGCGACGGTCCAGGCGCTCGGGGGGATCTGCGCCGCCATCCGCTCGCCCTCCTCCTTGAGCGCCCGGGCGCCATCGCCACTGCCGCCACCGCGGGCCACGGCGATTTCCTTGAGCTCGAGCGGGGACTCCGGCGGCATGCGCTTCGCGTACTCGGCGAAGCCCGCCTCGATCCAGCCGGGCAGGCGCGTGCCGGCCGCAACGACCCGCACGCGCACGCCCGGAGCCTCAGGCGGGGACCGCGCGCTCGCCGACGCGCACGTCCCAGAGTTTCTCGAGGCCGTAGAACTCGCGCACGCGCGGCAACATCACGTGCACGATCACGTCCTGGAGATCCACGAGCACCCACTCGCCCTCGCGCTCGCCCTCGATGCCAAGCGCACGAAAGCCGCCGTCCTTCGCGCGTTCGAGCACGCGCCCGGCGAGCGACTTGACGTGCCGGTCGGACGTGCCGGAAGCGATCACGACGGTGTCGGCGACGTGGGTCAGCTCCCGGACGTCGAGCACGGCGACGTTCTGGGCCTTGAGGTCATCGAGCGCGGCGGTGACGATCTCGGTCAGCTTCGAGCGTCGCTCGGGGGGCTTCGGTTTCTTCGGCGCCGCGCGTGCGGCGGCCTGGCGGGTGGGCGCCTTGCTCGCGCCCGGGCGGGGTTTCCGGGGTCCTGACTTCTTCGCAGTCTTCGTGTCTGTTTTCTTGGGCGTCATTCCTTCGCAAGGTCCTTGCGGGCATAGCAGCCCGAGTCGTGGATGATCTGCCGGACACCTTCCGGCATCAGGTAGCGCGGATCGCGTCCCGCGCCGATGAGATTCCTGACCTCGGTCGATGAGATCTCGAGCTGGGTCACCGCGTGAATGTATATCCGCCCCGCGACGGAGTCGTGAAGGTCGGCGACCCGGTGCGTGCCGTGCTGGGCGATGAGCTCGCCCAGCGCGCCGGTGCCGGGCGCCCGCCAGCCCGGGCGGTGCGCGACGACGAGGTGCGCGAGGGTCAGGAGATCGCGCCAGCGGTGCCAGCGCGGAAGTCCGAGGAACGCATCCATGCCGACGATCAGGCAGAGCGGGCGCTGCGGCGACTCGTGGCGGAGCTCCGAGAGCGTCTCGACCGTGTAGGAGGGCCCCGATTTTCGCATCTCGCGGTCATCGACCGTGAACTCGGGCTGCCCCGCGGTCGCGACCCGCACCATCTCGAGGCGCTGCGCGTTCCCGGCCACGGTGATTTCCCGGTGCGGCGGATTGCCGGCCGGCATGAAGCGCATTTCGGGAAGCTGCAGCGCCTGCACGAGCTCGAAGGCCGTGCGCAGGTGTCCGTAGTGGATGGGGTCGAAGGTGCCGCCGAAGATGCCCATCGGCCCGGCCGCAGGGTGCGTCACTCTGCCCGCCGTTGGCAGGAGGTTGCTCGGGACGTCGCCATCCCCACTTACCCTGCCCGATTCTGCCGCGCGATGCAAAGCTCCGTGGCGATCCGGGCGAGCGTGCCCCACGCCTCGTCCTTGCGGGGGCCCTTGATGATGGCGTCGAGCCGCGCGGCTTCGCCGAGGAGCGCCCAGGCCTTCGCGCGCGGCACGCGCCCGTGCGCGTGGGCGAGGAGTTCCTTGCGCCGCCGGCCGCCGCGGTGCAGGCGCTTGTTGCCGGACTGCGGCGAGAACTGCAGGATCGAGCGCAGCTCCTCCGCCACGCACCAGAGCACGAGCGTCGGCTCCTCGCCCTCGGCGGCGAGCCCGTCGAGGATGCGAAGCGCGCGCGGCGCGTCCCCGGCGAGCAGCGTCTCGCCGAGCTGGAACACGTGAAAGCGTGCGCTGTTGGCGACCGACTCGGCGACCGCCTCGACGCTGACCGCGCCCGTGCCGACCTGCAGAGCGAGCTGCTCGATCTCCTGGTGCGCCGCGACGAGGTTCCCCTCGCAGCGATCGGCGAGCAGTTGCGCGGCGTCGGGGCCGGGCACGAGCCCGAGGCGGCGCATGCGTCCCTCGACCCAGGCCGGCAGCTGCTCGGGCAGGAGCTGGTCCGCATCGACGCAAGCGCCGGTGGTCTCGAAGGCCTTGACCCAGGCGGACGAGCGATCCGCCCAGGCGATCTTGTCGGTGATCAGGATCAGGAGGACGTCGGGCGGCGCGAGTTCGAGCGCGGCGATCAGGGCTTTGGAGCCCTCGATGCCGGGCTTGGGCTGCGCCATCCGGAGTTCGAGCACGCGCCGCTCCGCGAACAGCGAGAGCGAGGCGAGCCCGGCGAGGAGGCTGTCCCAGTCGAAGCCGCGCTCGATGAAGAGCACCTCGCGACCGGTGAAGCCGGCCGTCCGCGCCGCGGCGCGGACGGCATCGGCCGACTCACCGACCAAGAGCGGCTCGTCCCCGGCGATCAGCCAGGCCGGGGCGAGGCCCCTCTCGAGCGTGCGGCCGAGCGTCTCCGGGACCAGCCGCATCAGTTCGCGGCCGGGCCCTTGGTGCGGCGAATGAAGTCCGCCACGTTGTCATGGAGCGCAATGAGCGAGGGCTCGTGCGCGTACACCATGTGGCCCGACGGGTAGAGCTTCACCTCGATGTTCTTGGCGATGTCCGCCGGGATCTGCAGGTGGTTGAGCTCGAACTTCGCCGCGAAGTACGGCGTCGCGAGGTCGTAGTAGCCGCCGTTCATCATCACGTGCATGTGCGGGTTCGCCTTCATCGTCCAGGCGAGGTCCGGCATCACGTTCGTCGAGGTCGGGAGCTTGAACGGCACGCCCGGGGGCTGGTGCAGGAAGTCCCAGTACTTGAAGACGTCCGCGAACAGCTTGAAGGTCTTGCCGTCACCGAACTTGAGCTCGCGGCGCACGTAGTCGCTGAAGGTCGAGACGTAGGCGGAGGAGATCGCCGACGACTGCGGATCGTACTCGGCTTCCTTGGCGAGGAGGTCCTGCGTCGCGCCGGAGAAGCGCGTGTCGAGGCGCCCCGCGGTCCGCAGCCCAAGCACGTGCTGCTCGAACACGCCGCCGCTGATTCGAAGGTCGGCGCGCTCGATGACATCCGCGCTGATGCCGGTGTAGTGCGCCAGCTTCTGCACGATCGCCGCGCGCTTCTCGGGGCTGAGCGAGTTGCCGGCGGCGAGCGCGGAGAGGTAGTCGCCCGTCGCGAACTGCTCGACCTCGGCGAGGAAGGGCTCGAGCGTCGCCGGCGCATCCGCGACCTTCTTGTGGTACCAGGCGGTCGCGGCGAACGTCGGCAGCGACAGCACGTACGGCTGGTCGACGCTCGGGTTGAAATTGGGGTCGTCCGGGCCGTTGTCGAAGGAGAGGATCTGCGAGAGGAGGATCACGCCGTTGAGGTCGATCGCCTTCTCGCTCTGCAGCACGTACGCGAGCGCGGCTGAGCGCGTCGTGCCGTAGCTCTCGCCGAAGAGGTACTTCGGTGAGTTCCAGCGGCCGTGCTTCGAGAGGAACTCGACGATGAAGTTCGCAAAGGCGTGCGCATCCGCATCGACGCCCCAGAACGCCTTCTCCTTGTCGGCGCCGCGCAGGTGCCCGAAGGCGGTGCCGGGCGCATCGATGAAGACGAGGTCCGACTCGGGAAGGAGCGAGGAGGCGTTCTCGACGAGCCTGTAGGGCGCCGCCGGGGTGTGCGAGTCATCGCTCGTGACGACGCGCTTCGGGCCGAAGGCCCCCATGTGCAGCCAGATGGTCGAGGAACCGGGACCGCCGTTGTAGACGAACGTGATCGGCCGCGCCGGGTTCGGGTCCTTGCCGAGGAAGTAGGCGACGTAGGACATGCCGGCCTCGGGCTCGACCGGGGTCGAGGCGGCCTTGTCGGCGGCCGGCGGATCGGAGTCCATCGGATCCTTGACGTGCACGACGACGATGCCGGCCTCGGCCTGGTAGCCGAGTACCTTGCCGCCGACCGAAAGCGTCGAGGAGGTGCGCGAGACCTCGTCCTTGAGGTGCCGGGGCACCTCGCCGTCGCCCTTGTCCGCGTCCTTGGGCTTCTCGGCCTTATCGGCCTTCTCGGCCGCCGGCGGAGCCGCGACAGCCGTCGCGAGGGGCAGCGCGCAGAGCGCCGTGATCAGGAGCGACAGGAACCGGTTCATCGGAAGTCCTTCAGGAAGGGGCTAAGTCCCCCAGTCTCACATCGGGACCCTGCCCCGGCAAGCCGGCCCCGCCACGCTTCAACCCGCCATTCCCTCGCTTCGCCGCGCCAGGCGCCGGGTGGCGGCCTA
>CAYNCY010000075.1:0-11448 GCA_964395195.1 uncultured Steroidobacteraceae bacterium | reverse complement strand
CAGATCGACGGTTGCGAGCACGCGTGGTTCGAGGATCGAGCGCCGCAGTGCACGGCGCTCGTGTACGTCGACGACGCGACGAGCCGACTGATGGGTGTGCTGTTCACCGGCACCGAGTCGACGTTCGCGTACTTCGAAGCGACGCGCCAGTATCTTGCCGTTCACGGCAAGCCACTCGCGTTCTACAGCGACAAGGCCAGCGTGTTCCGGAACAACAACAAGGGCGCCACCGGTGGCGACGGGCATACGCAGTTCGGTCGCGCGCTCTACGAACTCAACATCGATGGCATCTGCGCCAACACACCGGCAGCCAAGGGCCGCGTTGAGCGCGCTCACAAGACGCTGCAGGACCGGCTCGTCAAAGAGCTTAGATTACAGGGCATATCGACGATCGACGCCGCCAACGCGTTCATGCCGGCGTTCATCGCGGACCACAACCGTCGCTTCGGAAAGCTGCCACGCGACCGACACGATGCGCATCGGCCACTGCGGGACGACGAGGCCCTCGACCAGATCTTCGCCTGGCGCGAGACACGCAAGGTCACCAGCAATCTCACGCTGCACTACGAGCGCAAGCTGTACCTGCTGCCGGACGTGCCTGCGCATCGGCGGTTCATCGGCAAGTACGTCGACGTGTTCCACTACCCCGACGGTCGCATCGAGATCCGCGCGGGCGGCGAGTCGCTACCCTACTCGACCTACGATAAGCTCGGCACGATCGATCAGGGTGAGATCGTCGAGAACAAACGGCTCGGACACGTGCTGAGGATCGCTCAGCTCGTGCAAGCCAAGCGCGACGATCGGCGGGAAGAGCCGTCGACTGCGCATCGGATCAATGGCCGGCACGTGCAGCGCCGGAAGGCCGAGGGGCTGAAGACGCAGCGGGAGCTGAACGCCGGAGACCTCGAAAACGCCGTGACGACGGCAGCTCTAACGGACAGTAAAGGGTCGGCAAAGCAGGCAAGACGGAAGGCGCAAAAGCGGACATCTGTACTTAGCAGGCAGGCGGACATCTGAACTTAGCTAGAGCAGCACTTGTAAAGCAATATAACTAGTTGATATTTAAAGACTTTAATTTGCAGGACCACGTAGAAATGTCGTGTTCTCGGCGCTCCGGAGCCAGCCGACGTGGAAACCAAGACGATCACGATGAGTCACGAGGAACTCGATCGGTTCGCCGTCATGAGTTGAGTTCGCGAACGACGGCTGACGCAGGAGGAAGCCGCGCGGATCCTGGCCGCGGAGTTCGCCAGCTGCAACGGATGTGGGCCGCAGTGCGTCGGGACGGCGCCGATGGGCTGGTGTCGCGCAAGCGCGGACGACCGAGCACGCACCGGTTCTCGGAGAAGCTGACGCGAACGACCGTCACGCTGCTGACGGAATACCATCCGGACTTCGGCCCGACGCTCGCGAGCGAGCAGCTGGCCGAGCGCCACGGGATCCGCGTATCAAACGAGACGGTGCGCAACTTGATGATCCAGAGCGGACTCTGGAAGACGCGAGCGCGACGGAAGCCCAAGATCCAGCAGGCGCGACTGCGGCGCCCGTGCTTCGTCGAGCTGATCCAGGTCGACGGTTGCGACCACACGTGGTTCGAGGATCGAGCGCCGAGATGCACGACGCTCGCGTTCTTCGAAGCAACCCAGCTGCTAACGCACCTTCAGTCCGCGCTCCCGTGCGGCCCGTGCCGGCACTCGGCGCCGCCTACTTTCCGCCTGCTACCGACATCTCCGGGAGGCCGTCATCCCGACGGCGCATCCCGGGCGACCCGCGCATCGCGGGTCAACGCTGTGTGCCGGCGACCTCGATTTCAACCCGGCGGTCGGGCTGCAGGCATGCGATGGTCGCAGCGGAGCGCTTGGCGCCGCATTCACCCGGCTTAGTAACGGGGTCAGCCTCGCCTCGCCCATCGGCCGAGATTTTATCCGCGGCAACACTGCCGGTGCTGAGTAGGTAACCCTTCACGGCATCCGCTCGTTGCTGGGAGAGCCTCAGGTTGTAGGCCTCGGATCCGATACGGTCGGTGTAGCCAATGACGTGGATGCGCTCGAACGTTGTACCGCGCAACTCGCCGACGAACTTGTCCAGCTCACGCATGCCTTCCGGCCGAATAGCCGCGCTGTTGAAACCAAACAGCGCGTCGGCGTTGAAGTTGACGCGACGGGGCGGCGGCGGGGGTGGCGGCGGAGGCGGCGGCGGCGGCGGCGCGGCCGCAACCACCGGCGGCGGCGCTTCAACCGCGAGTTCCTTGTGGACTACGACGGGCATCGCTGCGGCGGCGTGGCCGAGCGGGAACACGAGGCTCGCAAACCAAGCATCGACGTTTTCGTGGTCGCTCACCGAGTCGGCTATCCGATATCGCTCCCACTCGCCGCGAAGCGCGATGTGCTGCGTGAGGGCGATCTGCAGCCCTGCTCCGGCCTTCGGATTTTTGTGCCAATGGCTCGCGCTTGCGATGTTAAGCGCATTGCCGGGCGTCGCAACAAAGGTATCCCGGGTCTGGGCCTCGCTTGCGCCAAGCTTCGCGAACGCGAACACTCGTTCACCAAGGGGCACCTTGCCGATCACGTCGAAACCGAAGCCGCGTACGAGTAACTTTCCGTCGATTGCGCCGCTAGGCGCCGTGGGCGCGATGAAGGTGAACTTGCCGAGACCGAAATAGCTACCCTCGAGCGCGAAATACCGCGAGAAGCTGTATCCGGCAAATCCTTTCTGCGCGTTTCCATGATCGTCGCGGTAGACAGCCGTAGGCCCAAAGCCAGGCAGGCCTACCTCGCGAGTAAGCGCGGCATCATCCAGCTTCGATTGAGACCGCCCGGCGCCCAGGCCGAGATACCACTCGGCATCGTCGGCCAGCGCGGGCTGCCACGCGGTGGCCGCGGATACAAGAACCAGCGCAACTGCGGTTCGGAGCAAACTCATGTCATTGTCCTTGGGTGATACAGCGGAGGCAGCGCATCAGACAATCCGATGCCTGCAGGCAAGTAGGGTGCGAGGCGTAAGTGCAAGAGTGTCCGCGCCTGATCAGGGTGCGGCGCTCATAGGGGAATAAGAGTGCCCTGATACTGCGCCGCACGTTGTAAGAGGCCGGACCAACGACACGTAAGACGATCGGACGATATGAAGTCGCCGCTCCTCCGTCCTGATTGCTTCGACTTACCGTGCCTGCGCGAGCGGCGCCACATCGCTGATGGCGTCGCCTGAGGATGTGTCTGCTGAAATGGCTAGACCGCGCGGTAGTGGCGAGACGGCGTGCGCATGCCTGCTCTTGGTCGCTCGCGTCACATCCTGCGCGATAGTGAAACCGGCCTGAGCTCGAGGCTATGTTCGCAGCGCTCTCGCGGGGCTAGGCGGTGGCCCAGCCCCCGCCGCGATCCAGACCGACGCTTCGCGAAGCTGCCGCGCGATCGGCACGATGCCCACCGACCGCTTAGCGCCGATGAGCGCCTCGACACGAGCTCTCCGCCTGGCGTTGGGCACGCAAGGCCGCGAGCGCCCTGACGCTCAACTACGCCGCAAGATCTCACTCCTGGTCGAGACACCCGCTCACCGCCAGTACGGCGCGAAGCACATTGCCGTGTCCGAGTTCCCCGACGGGCGGAGCGACGTTCGTGCCGCCGGAGTTCGCTGGCCTACTGGACCTACGACAAACTTGGCACGATCGGCCAAGGCGAGATCGTCGACATAAATCGCCTCGGGCATGCGTTGCGAGTCGCCAAGGTCGTTCGATCGCAGCGGGATTACCCTGTCGTCATCGGTCCGTCGACCGCCCACCGTCGCAACGGACATTGCGCCTCCCGACGAAAGGTCCCGGGAACGAGGACGGAGTGCGAGCTGAACGCTGGAGACCTCGAACTCGCGAGGTATTATTGATAGAACTGGTACCCCGAGCCGGCTGTGCTGGTCGATAGGATCCCGTCATGTCATCCCCGCGCGTGCATCCGCTGCTCGCCATAGCGTTCTTGGCAGTGGCTTCGATCTTCGCCGCGAGTCACGCAGCCGCGGCGGATCCGCCGGGCGCCAATCACGCAGGCGGGAACGGCGGCGACGGCATCCGTTGCAGCGGCGGCAAGCCCGACATTGCGATCGTCGCGTGCGGCCACATCATCGACGACGCGCGCGAGGACGAGGACAACCGCGCGACCGCGTTGCGCAACCGCGCCTTCTCGTACCAGCAGAAAGGCGAGCTCGATCTTGCAATCGCCGATTACACGACTGTCCTGAAACGAACCGGCCTCCACAGCATCCAGGCCAGGACCTTCCTCAATCGCGGCACCGTCTACTTTCTCAAGGGGAGCGACGCCGACGCCCTGGCGGACTACGCCGAGGCGATTTCGCTCGATCCGAAGCTGACGTCCGCGTACATCAACCGCGCGGCACTCTATATAAAGCGTGGCGACGCGGATAAGGCGATCGCCGACCTCGACCAGGCGACGCAGCTGGATCCGCGCATGACAGGCGCCTACGTCAGCCGTGCGTCCGTTTATGCACATCGGGGCGATCACGCACGCGCCATTGCCGACTACAGCAAGGCGATCGAGCTCGAGCCGGGTAACGCTGCGGCCTGGCGTGGCCGCGGCTTCTCGTATCGCGCCACGGGCGACAATGCCCGGGCGGCGACTGATGCCACCGAGGCCATCCGGCTCGCACCGAGCATGGGCACAGGTCATCTCGACCTCGGGCTCAGCCGTCAGGCCGACGGAGATCATTCTGCGGCAATAGCGGAATTCGACGAAGCGATCCGGCTCGACCCCGGCGACGCGCGTGCACTCAAGGCCCGTGGCGACAGCTACCTCGCGAAGGGCGAGCGCGAGCACGCCATGGCCGACTTCGCACTCGCAATTGGAATCGACCCGCAAATGACCTCGGCGTTCGTCAATCGGGGTGTCGCGTATCTGGGGCGATCGCAATGGAACGCCGCGATCAGCGACTTCAGTGCCGCGATTGCGCTTGACCCCAACGAATACGCCGCATTTCTCAACCGTGGTCAGGCCTATCGCGCGAACGGCGACCGCGAGCATGCGCTCACCGATTTCACGCGCGCCATCGAGCTCAAGCCTGGCAGTGGCGAGGCGTATCGGCAGCGCGCATTCCTGCGCCAACTATCCGGGGACAGCCAGGGAGCGATCGCCGACTACACGCAGGCGATCGAGGCAAACCACGGCGATGAGGAAGCGCTGCGCGGCCGGGGATTCACGCACTTGAAACGGCGCGAACCCGACGCCGCGATCACGGACCTGACCGCCGCCATTGCGCTAAACCCGAACGACGCCCTCGCCTACCGATTCCGTGGCTCGGCATTCGCGGCGCGAAACGACCTCAAGCGGGCGAATGCCGACGACGCCGCGGCCCTGCGCCTGACCCAGCCCGCGCACTAGTCGCCATCGTCCACCCGCATCAGGTGGACGGAGGAATGCAGTAGACGGCGGGCAACGGCGCAAGCTCGCGCGGCCACGGCCAGAGCCTTGCGACGACCTCGTTGCCGTGCACAACGGCACCGCTGGTCCAGATCCGGTCGCGCGGGTCTCTCGGACCCGGCGATACGAGTCCCGCCGCCTCGAGACGCCGACGAAGTTCGACGGCAACCGCATCGCCCGGATCGACCACGCTCACGGCCGGACCGGCGATCGACTCGACGACGCCACGCAAGTAATGGAAGTGCGTGCAGCCGAGAACGATCGTGTCGGCACCCCGGGATAGCAGCGCCTCGACGTGCGGCCGAACGAGCGTGAGCGCCTCTTCGCCCGCGACCACTCCGCGTTCCACGATGTTCACGAGGTCACCGCAGATCTCCGACACTACTTCGACGCCGGAGGCGTGCGCACCGACGAGGCGCAGGAAGCGTTCGCTGCCGAGGGTATGCCGGGTGGCGAGCACGCCGATGACGCCGCTCTTCGAGAGGCTCGCCGCAGGCTTGATCGCGGGCTCGATCGCTATGACCGGCACCGTTACGCGCTGGCGAAGGCGCGGCGCAATTGCGGCGGTTGCCGTGTTGCAGGCAACGACGATTGCCTTGGCGCCTGCACCAATCAGGAACTCGGCAATCGCGGCGCTGCGCTGGTCGATGTAGGCGATGCTGCGCTCGCCGTAGGGCGCAAAACCCGAGTCGGCGACATAGAGGAGCGACTCGAGCGGCAGGACGCGGCGGATCTCCGCGAGCACCGCGAGCCCGCCGACGCCAGAGTCGAACACGCCAATCGGCTGCGTCCGCGGGTCATTCAACGGTGCAACGCTCCGGCCCGGCGGTTCAAGCGGCGCGCTTGACCGCTTTGAGGTGTCCGGGCCTCAGTTCCCCGCGACGGAGCACCACGACGAGCTGGCGCCAGTTGGCGATGAAGTGGTCTGCCCGCTCCTGCCCGATCTGGCGCACGATCAGCGGCCTCCAGGGTCCTTCCATCGAGGCGACCTCGCGTTCGGCGAGCGCCAGATACCACGCGTTCCGATCGCGGACCTCGACGTTCGCGAAGCCTGCGTCGCGGAGCGCCTGCGCGCTCTCCGCGAGCGAGACCATGTTGTAGGCAATGCCCTCGAGCCGGAAGTATTCGAGCATCTCGGCGGAGTAATCCCCGCTGCCCCCGCGCAACCAGTCGCTGGCGATGAACCGCCCGCCCGGCTTCAGCAGCCGATGAACGTCCGAAAAAAGCGCCGCCTTGCCGGGGATCTGGACCAGCGAGTCCTTGGAGAAGACGACGTCGAAGCTCGAATCCGCGAACGGCAGCGGCCCCGGCTCGACGCAGACGCCGCGGATCCGATCGGCGAGCCCCGCCCGGGCAACTCGCTCGTCCATCTGCGCAAGGAGCGTAGGATCGATGTCGACTCCGACGACGGACGCCGCGCCGTGCGAGGACACGAGCAGCTGGTCGATCGCACCGAGCCCGCAGCCGATGTCGAGCACCTGGGCGCCCGTGAGGTCGGATCCCTCGAGCAGGCGAGCGACTTCCTCCGCCCCGCCCGGCGACAGGAACCCGTCGCCCCAGACGAGCTGCAGCAAGGTCTGCATGCCCGCGTCGTACTCGCCAACGACGCTCGGTTGATCCAGCTTGGGTTCCACGGTGTCAGGGGCGTCGCGTTGCGGCCTCGAGCATCCCGCGATACTCCTCGAGGCTACGCGTCGCGAGCTTCGCTACCTTGCCGCGGTCATCCCACTTGCGCACCCGGACGGCGTCGCGAAAGCGCGGCTCCCTTTCGAACGCCGCGACCTCGTCCGGGTTCATCGGGCCGCCCTGCAACTTCAGGGTCACGACGGACGCCGGACTCAGCTCGTTGAAATACGAAGGGTCGGTTGCACAGAGGTACCGCTTCGCCGGAACGTGCAGGCGCACCGGGTCGCTGACCTCGGGGCCAAAGCGTTGCGCGAGCCAGGCTCCGCCCACGACTTCGTGCTTCGCATCGTCGTGCCAGTCGGCCAGGTCATCCGGCACGTCATCGACGAGGTGTCCGACGTCGTGCAGGAGCGCCGCGAGAACGAGGTGCGGCGGTGCGCCCTCCTCCTCCGCGAAATGCGCCGCCTGCAGCATGTGTTCGAGAACCGACACTTGCTCACCAAAGTACGCGCTCGTCCCGCGCTTGGCGAAAAGCGCGGTCACTTCATCGGCGATGCCCATCAGCCCTCCTTCACGGCGAGCCGCCTGCGCAGCAAGGCGGTCTCGCTCAGTACGCTGTCCCGCGTAAGGTAACAACCTTGCAGGTGCCTTGGGTAGCGCGCCGACGAGAAGCCCGTTCGCCCGTGCAACGTGCGACGGTTGTCGAAAACGACCAGGTCGCCATCACGCAGCTTGGTGTGCATCTGGAAGCGGGGTTCGCGCAAGACCTGCGCCAGGCGCCGGTACGCGGCGTAAAACGCGCGAAGCTCCGCGCCTGCCAGCTCCAGCGGCGCGATCGAGCGATTGTTGTAGTGGACTGCTCGGACCTCGCCGCGCGTCGATAGCTGGATCAGTGGCTTCTCGGAAAAGAGCTCGGCGTCCTTCGAGCGATACCGGAACAGCACCGGCGTCTGCGTCAGCGTCGCGAAGGCCGCCGGCTCCGCCGAGCGCAGGTATTCGGCGATCGCGAAACCGTCTGCGAATAAATTCTCGCCGCCGTCGTTCGAGGCGATCAGGCAGTGGAGCGCCTGGAAGCCGGGGACTGGATCGCGGTAGGGGTTGTCGGTGTGCAGTCCGAGGCCCCGGTCGGAGTACGCGAGGTTCTCTGGCTGCGGAACCGACTTCACGTCGAAGACGCGCCCGTAGTTCGTGTCAATCACGAAACCCATAGGGGCGACCGCCTCGAGGATGGCGTGCTCGGTCGATGGGACGCCGCTCAGGAATGCGATGCCCTCCTGGACGAGCCGGGTCATCCATTCGAGTCGCGCCGGGGCGTGCGACCGGAACTCGGGGAGCGACAGCCACGCGATGTCCGTCGCGGCATTCATCGTCGCGCCATCGGGCCAGAGCTTCACCTTGAGTTCCGCCGCACGCTCGACGCTACCTGGCGCGTGCGCGCGCAACCAGCCGAGGTCGAAGGAAGCGGGATTCCCGCCGTCAGCCCAGGCAATCCTGATCGAGTCCGTCGCCGTGGATACGGCTTCGATGCGCGGGCTTTCCGGCAGGTCGGCGACATCGACCAGGCGCTGACCGCTCGTGGCATCGCGATCGGCCGGACAGTTGTCCCGAAGCCAAAGACTGGCGAACTCCGAACGCGCACCGCCCTGCCACTCGATCTCGAGCGAATCCGGGCGGAAGGACACTCGCGCGATGATCGTTTCGCTCGCCATCAGTGCGCCACCCTTTCAACGACACGTCGACGCTGGTGCAAATAGAGAACGCCCGCGGCGGCCGCCGAGGCGGCGCTGACGCCCGCGAGTGCGATGAAGACACCCCGCCAGCCGTAGGCCCCGGATATGCGAGCAACCGTGTCACCCGCCAGCACGCCACCGAGATAGCCGACTCCATCGATGATGCCCGAGGACACGGCTCCGGCCTGCTTGCCGCCGAAGTCGAGGGCAAACGCGCCGCCGAGGTAAGAATACGGCCCGAGCAGGCAGAATGCGACGACTCCGATGAGTACGAGCGTCATCAGCGCGTGCTCGAGGCCGGCAGGTGAAGTCGTCAGGAAAGCGAGCGCCGCGGCGGTCGTGACGAGGCCCAGCAAGAGGATCGCGGCGCGCCCGTTCGGACCCAGGCGATCGCTGATGAAGCCGGTCGCGAGCACCGACGCCGCGCCCAGCAGCGGGAAGATAGCGCTCAGGCTTCCGGCCCGGCCGGCGCTGTAGCCGACGTAATCGCGCAGGTACAGCGGCGTCCAGGTATTGAACGTCTCCCGGACGACCGTGCAACCGAACGACAGGAGGCAGACCAGCGCGAATGCCTTGCTGGAGAAGAGCGGCTTCAGCAGCGCCAGGATCGAGGCGGGGCGCTCGTCGTTGCCGGCAAAGAGGTTGAGCGGATTTGGCGTCGCTTCGCTGAACCCACGTTCGACACGCGACTCGCGCAGCAGCACGAAGTTGGCCACGAACAGCGTCCCGGCGACGGCCGCCGCAAAATAGAAGAGAGCCCGCCAGCCGAAGCCGTGCTCCATGAGCGCCCCCATGGACTGACGCGCTGCGGCATCGCCGATCAGGTAGCTGAGGGAGAGGATGCCGACGATCGTGCCGTAGGACGAGTAGTCGAACCAGCGCGAGCACACTTTCAGGAGTCCAGCCCAGCCGATCGACTGCGTCAGCCGGTTGCCGATCCACGCGAGCGTGAATATCGGCAGCGTTCCGCCAGATATGAAGAGGAGCGTGAAGAGCGTCGCGCCGCCGAGGCCGATCAGGAAACTCCGCCGCCCTCCCCAGAAATCGCCGAGTCCGCCGAGCAGCATCTTGCCGAGCGCATACGCGAGGACGCTGGCGGAGGAGATATCGCCGATCCGGATCAGCGCTTCCTTGGCGCTGTACCCGCGCGCGCGAAGTTCCTCAACGAGGAGCGGCGTCGCGACGGACAGGTCCGCACGGCAGAAGTAATACGCGCCATAGCCGGCAAACAGGAGGACGACCGTCAGGACCTGGCGGCGATGCAGCTCGCGCTGCCGACCGTCGCCCGCATCCGGGTCGGGGGCGCGCACCGTGCTAGCCGCCGACGGTCGCGTTGGCGGGCACCGTTACTTCGACGTGGCTACCCGCATCGACCCGGCGGACGATTCTGATCGTGCCGCCGATCAGTCGTGCCCGATAGCCCATCAGCCGGTTCGGCAGTTCGTCCGCGGCTTCCTCGTCGACCGACCCGCCGAGCGCATCGTCCGTCACCGACAGCACGGTCGCCGTGCTCGTGTTGCGCAGTTCAAGGTCGACTCGGGTGCAATGGCGGCGACGCACCGCGCGCGAGACCGCTTCGTGGGCAATGTAGTAGAGGTGCTCCGCCGCGCTCGTGCCTTCGATGCTCGTGGCCTCGCAGCGCAGCCGGACCGGTATGTGCTGTCGATCCTCGACGTCCGCGGCGAGCGAGCGCAGCGCCGAAACGAGCGATCCCTGCACGACCGCGAGCGGCGAGAGGCCGCGCGCCAGCGCGCGCACGGAACCGACGGTACGGTTGACCTCAGCAACGATGGGACCGAGAGCATTCCGCACCGATCCCGAATCGCCATCGGCCGCGGTCGACAGACTCTTCAGCATCAGCGCGATTCCGGTCAGGTCCTGGCCGATGCCTTCGTGCACTTCACCCGAGAGCCGGTGGCGCTCGCGACTCGCAATCTCGAGCACCTCGCGTTCCGTCGCGCGCTGCTCGCTCACGTCGCGCACTGTCAGGACGATTCCATTGATGAGGGGATTCTCGATCTCGTTGCTACCCGTCAGATGAACGATTCGCGCGCCAAGCGGCGCGAGATCATAGGCAAGCTCGACCTCGGCGGTTTCGGCCGGACGCCGCCGCGCATCGTTGAGAAGCGCCCAGACGCGTCCTTCGTTAGTGGCGCCGAGGAGGCCCTTGGCCTCGATGCCTACCAGCTGCTCGGGATCGCGCCCGAGAATCGCTTTCGCGGCGGGGCTCACGTACGAAACAATGCCCTCCGCCGAGATCACCGCAATCATGTCGGCGGAGCGTCGCACGAGCTCGGTAAGGCGCGCATCAGAATCGCGCTTGGTGAGCGCGGCGTTGAGACGGGATACCTCGAACCGGACGGTCACCTGGCGGGCAATGAGCAACGCGGCGCCGACGCCGAGGAGAATCGCGGCCGTCAGCAGGCCGAAGTCCGCGCGCAACACGCCCGTTCCCAGCACGATCGCGATCGACACGAGGATCGCGATCACCGGCAGGAAGCTGTAGACGTTCCCTTCCGCCTCGACGACACGCTCGGCGGCAGGTTCGCGCCGGCGCTCAAGAAGCACGGCCGTCGCGACCAAGACGTAGAACCAGCAGTAGCCGAGGTCATCGAGATTGCCCAGCTGGAACTGGCCCCGAACGTTCGCGGCGAACGACAGCACATCGGTGCCGA
>CAYNCY010000074.1:0-11471 GCA_964395195.1 uncultured Steroidobacteraceae bacterium | reverse complement strand
CCAGACCGTCAGTTGCATGGTGCTACACAGCCAATCGGGTGCGGCGCACCAGCGGCCGCGCGAAGAGTTCGGCGAGGTCGCCGGCCTGCTCGTAGCCCTGGATCGGCGTGAACACGAGTTCGATGGACCATTTCGTCGTCAGTCCCTCCGCCTCGAGCGGGTTGGCAAGCCCGAGGCCGCAGACGACCAGATCCGGGCGCGCACGACGACATCGGTCGAGCTGCGCATCGACGTCCTGTCCCTCGACGATGTTGGTCCCCTCGGGAAGGAGCCCGAGTTCGGCCGCGAGGTGCTGGCGGTGCAGGTAGGGCGTGCCGACCTCGACCAGCTGGATGCCGAGTTCACGGGCCAGGAATCGCGCCAGCGGAATTTCCAATTGCGAGTCGGGGAACAGGAACGCGCGCCGGCCACCCAGGTCGGCGCGGTGGCGTTCGACCGCCCGGCGCGCGCGCGCGCGCGGCGCCGCGATCACCGACTCGAACGTGCCGTCCTCGACTCCAAATGCCGCCGCGGCAGCGGCCAGCCAGCCGGTCGTGCCTTCGGCACCCAGCGGGAAAGGGGCCGACAGGCGTTGAGCGCCGCGCTCATCGAGCGCCCGGGCGGTGTCGGCCAAGAACGGTTGGGCCAGCAGGTATCGAGTTGCCGGCCCAACGCCGGGGAGATCGGTGGAACGCCGGGGCGGGAAGAAGGACACGTCGTCGATGCCCATCGCGGCAAACAGTCGCTTGAACTGGTCCTCGACGACGTCCGCCAGCGCCCCGACGACGAGCAGCGACGGCTTGGCGTCCGCCGCCGTCGGCGGCAGCAGCGGCACGAGGGACGCGAGGCAGGCGTCCTCGCCCTGCGTGAAGGTCGTCTCGATGCCGCTTCCCGAGTAATTCCGGATGCGCACGCGCGGACAGAAGGTTTGTGACAGGCGGGCGGCCGCGCGCGACAGGTCGAGCTTGATGACTTCGGAAGGACACGAGCCGACCAGGAACAGGAGACGGATGTCGGGCCGGCGCTCGAGCAGGCGCGTGACCACGCGGTCGAGTTCGGCGTTCACGTCGGCGAGACCGGCCAGGTCGCGCTCATCGATGATCGCCGTCGCGAAGCGTGGCTCGGCGAAAATCATGACGCCGGCGGCGGATTGCATCAGGTGCGCGCAGGTGCGCGAGCCAACCACGAGGAAAAACGCATCCTGGATCTTGCGATGCAGCCAGACGATTCCGGTGAGGCCGCAAAACACCTCGCGCTGGCCGCGCTCCGCGCGCACGGTGATCGGTGCGACGCGCGCGCCGCGATCGCTGGCCGCATGCGGCGCTGCGCTCACCGGGCGGCTCCCACGAGTGCGCCGGGACGTCCCGGCGCGCGCGCCGGAGCGCGCCGCGCGGCGCGCAGCTTGAGCAGGAACTGCGTGGCGTTGACGACGTAGGTTGCATAGGCGCAGAGCGCCAGCAGCATCTGGCCCCGCGGCCCGAGCGCGCCGGTCAGCCAGGCACCGAGGTAGGCGGTGTGCAGCCCGATGACCAGCATGCTCACCACGTCTTCCCAGAAGAACGGGCGCGCGAAGAGGTACACGCCGAACACGCGGCGCTCCCAGATCGCACCGGTGACCATGATCGTGTAGAGCACGACCGTCTTGAGCACGATCGAGGCCGTTGCGGCGCCGAGTCCAGTGCCGAGGACGAGGTAGCGGAGCACCAGCGCGACGCTCACCAGGAAGACGACGAACTGGATCGGCGCCAGCACGCCCTGGACGAGCGTCCAGGGCGAGCGGTCCCGGCGACGGCGTTCGGCTGCGGTGTACAGAGGAATGGACACTCGGTGGTGACGGTTTTTGCCCGGGTCCGAAACTCGCATCGCGTCAGCCCCCCTTCCGATAACCCTAGTCCGCCCGCGCCGAGTCTGTCAACGGGTTTGGACGTAAATGTAACTTGACAGTCTGGGGGGGCTGGAGCGAAGGTCGGACCGGACGAGAGCGCGAGCGATCAGACGGCAGCGAAGGGGCCCGGCGCAGACCGGCAACCAGCACGCGTTCGGGGCACCCGGACGCCGTTTGGAACAACGACGGGGGAGCGCATGCGTCTTGACGACACGACGAGCATTCGCTGGGGGTGCGACGCGGGGGACGCCGTGCTGCCGGGGGGAGGTGCGGCCTATGTTCCGTCGCGGCTGCCGCGCTCGGGCCCGACCTCCGAACCGAGCGCGGCGCAGCTCGTGCGCGCCATCGAGGCGGAAATCGTTCCTCGACTCGTGATGGCGCGCGGCGCCGCGAGCCGGATCGCGGCCAACGCCGCTCGCGAACCCGCCGCCGCCGTCCAGGGCGAGGACGTCGACCAGCTCGTGCGGCTGCTGCTCGCGCAGGATTCGGCGGTCGCGGGCGCCTACGTCCACGTGCTCGCGAATCGCGGGATTCCGCTCGATTCGCTCTGCCTGGAACTGCTGGCGCCGGCGGCGCGGCGGCTCGGCGAGATGTGGGAAGAGGACCTCAGCGATTTCACCGAGGTCACGATCGGGCTCTGCCGCCTCCAGTCGGTGCTCCGCGAGCTTTCGCTCGCACAACGCTCGGACACGGGCAGCCACGAGCAGGGACCGAGCATCCTGCTGGTGCCCTCGCCGGGCGAGCAGCACATGTTCGGCCTGATGCTCGTCGCCGAGTTCTTCCGGCGCGACGGGTGGAACGTCTGCAGCGAGTTCCCGCGGACTCAGGCGGAGCTGATCGAACTGCTGGCGCGCCAGGAGTTCGACGTGGTGGGACTCTCGGTCACTCGCCTTGAATTCCTCGAGGGTCTCGCCGAGCGCATTGCCGCCGCGCGTCAGGCCTCGCGGAATCGGGCGATCCAGATACTCGTCGGCGGCCGCGTGTTCGCGGAGCAGCCGGAGCGGGCGACGGCACTTGGCGCCGACGCGGTCGGGAACGACGGACGGGAGGCGGTCCAGGCCGCCCGCCGGCTCCGGCGCCCGCGCGCCGCCGCAGGATGACAGCCTGACTTTACAGTAGACTGTAAGGCTTCGCGGACACTGCAGGGACGTCGCACGCTGTGAAGCCGTTCGCCGGGGCACAGAAGTGGATCGTTGACTGGGATCTGGACCGGGCGGCTCGCCTGATCACGGCGGCTTCCGACGTCACGCTCATCATCGCCAGCAACGATCAGGCTCGGATCCAGGACGTCGCCTTCGGTAGCGACGAGCTGGCCCGCGAGGTTGATTCGCGCTGGCTCGGCCAGCCGTGGCTGCAGACCGTCACGTCCGAGAGTCGCCCGAAGATCGAGGCGCTGCTACGCGACGCCGCGGCGGATGCGCCCCCGCGCTGGCGTCAGGTCAACCACCGCTCTCCCGAAGGCGACGACCTGCCGGTACTCTACGCCGCCATGCGCGTCGGCCACGCCGGCAACGTGGTGGCCGTCGGCCGGAGCCTCCGCCCGATTGCGACGCTGCAACAGCGCCTGCTCGATGCGCAGCAGTCGATGGAGCGCGAGTACTCGCGCCTTCGCCAGGCCGAGACGCGTCATCGCCTGCTGTTCCAGGTTTCGTCGGAGGCGGTGCTGATCGTCGACGCCGCCACCCGTAAGGTTCTCGAGGCCAATCCCGCGGCGTGCCAGCTTCTCAACTCGAGCATCAACGAACTCACCGGGCATTCAATCGCCGAGAGTTTCGCCACCGGTGCCGCGAGCGCGCTCGAGGCGCTGCTCGCGACGGTTCGCGCGACCGGACGGATGAGTTCGACGCGTGCGCAGGGCCGCTCCGGCCACGAACTGGTTGCACACGTGTCGCTCTTCCGGGAGGACCGGACCTCGTTTTTCCTGATTCGCCTCGCCTCGGCAAACGAGGATCGCAGCGGCGAGCGCGCGGCGCCCCGGCACTCGCGCGTACTGGATGTCGTCGAGAACGGGCCGGACGGCTTTCTGGTGACGGACCCGGATGGGCGGATTCGCGTCGCGAATCGTGCCTTTCTCGACATGGTCCAGCTCGCCACCGAGGAGCAGGCTCGCGGCGAGTCGCTCGAGCGCTGGCTCGGACGCCCCGGAGTCGATTTCAATCTGCTGACTGCGCACCTGCGTGAGCACCGTTCGATCCGACTGTTCGCAACGACGCTTCGTGGCGAGTACGGCTCGACGGTCGACGTCGAGATCTGCGCGGTGGCGGTGCCCGAGGGCGAGGATCCGTGTCTCGGGTTCACGATCCGCGACGCCGGCCAGCGGCGCGTGACCGAGCGTCGCGACGGGCGCGAGCGCCCGCGGTCCGTCGAGCAGCTCGCCGAACTCGTCGGCCGCGTTCCGCTCAAGGAGCTGGTGCGGGAATCGAGCGACATGATCGAGCGGCTCTGCATCGAGGCCGCACTCGAGTTGACGCGCGACAACCGCGCCTCGGCGGCCGAGATCCTGGGGCTGAGCCGACAGAGCCTGTACGCGAAGCTTCGCCGGCACGGGCTCGGCGACCTGGTGGCTCCGGATGAGGCGGACGACGAGGCGTCGGAGTAGTCGCGCGATCCTGTCGGCTTGCCGCGGGACCGACCCTCGACACATATATATGGGGCGCCGCCGCGGCGCTTCGGACCGGCGCGAAGCCGCGAGCCCGACGTTCCCGTTGTTGTAATCTGAACTTGACACTATTCAGTGTCAGTTCTAGATTTCATGCATGTCCCGCCTGGCACTCCAAGGATTCATTGGCGCGCACCCGGCGTTGCTCGCGTCCGTCGAGCTGCTGAAACCCATCACCTGGTTCCCGCCCATGTGGGCGTTCCTCTGTGGCGTCGTCTCCGCCGGCACCGGAGCGCCGATCCGATGGAGCATCGTCGCCGCGGGCGTCGTGCTTGCCGGCCCGCTCGTGTGCGGCACGAGCCAGGCCGTCAATGACTGGTTCGACCGGCACGTCGACGCAATCAACGAGCCGAAGCGGCCGATCCCGTCAGGCCGGCTGCCGGGACGAACGGGCCTCTACGTCGCGATCGGCTGGACGCTGCTGTCGTTACTCGTCGCGAGCACGCTCGGCCCGTGGGCCATCGGCGCGGCGGTGTTCGGCCTCGTGCTGGCATGGGCCTACAGCACGCCGCCCATCCGGCTCAAGCAGAACGGCTGGTGGGGGAACAGCGCCTGCGCGCTCTGCTACGAGGGCCTGCCCTGGATCACCGGCGCCGCGATCATGAGCGCGAACGCGCCGAACGTCCGCACCATCGTGGTCGCGCTCCTCTACAGCGCCGGCGCCCACGGCATCATGACGCTCAACGACTTCAAATCGGTCCGCGGCGACCGACGCATGGGCATCGCCTCGCTGCCGGTGCAGCTCGGCATCGAGTCCGCCGCGATGATCGCGTGTTTCATCATGGCGTTGCCGCAGCTCGTCGTCGTGCTGCTGCTGTTCGTGTGGGGGCATCCGTACTGCGGCACGGTGGTCGCCCTGCTCTGGTTCTCGCAGCTGGCGCTCATGGATCCGTTTCTCGAGCAGCCGGTGCGCCGCGCGGAGTGGTACAGCGCGACGGGCGTATCACTCTACGTGCTCGGCATGCTGGTGACGGCCGTGGCATTGCGCCAGGCACTGCCCGCCTGACTGCATGCCCACCACGCCCCCGCCGATACCGTTTGGGTGGCTCTCCATACTGAGGCTCGGGCTCGTGCAGAGCGCACTCGGCGCCGTCGTCGTCCTGGCAACCTCGACGTTGAATCGCGTGATGGTGGTGGAATTCGCGTTGCCGGCCACGCTGCCCGGCGCGCTGGTCGCCCTCCACTACGCCGTGCAGATGGCGCGGCCGCGGGTTGGCCACCGCGCCGACGGCGGCGGTCGCCTGACGAACTGGATCCTCGCCGGGATGGCGGTGCTTGCCATCGGCGGCGTCGGGGCGGCGCTCGCCGTCGCGACGATGGCGAGGCATCCGGCGCTCGGCATCGCGCTTGCCGTCGCCGGCTACGCGGTCATCGGCCTCGGGGTCGGCGCCGCGGGTACCTCGCTCCTGGCGTTGATGGCACTGCGCGTTGCGCCGGCGCGTCGCGGCGCCGCCGCGACGATCATCTGGATCATGATGATCGCGGGCTTTGCGATCACGTCCGGCATCGTCGGCCGCTTCCTCGATCCCTTCTCGCCCCAACGACTCGTGAACGTCACCGCGGTCGCAGTGGCGCTCGCCTTCACGGTCGCGGCCCTTGCACTCGCACGCCTCGAAGGCCGGACCGCGGGCACGGCGGCGGCGCAGGTGAACCCTGGCACGCCGCGCCGGCCGTTTCGGGTCGCGCTCGCCGAGGTCTGGGCCGAGCCGCAGGCGCGCCGATTCACGATCTTCGTGTTCGTGTCGATGCTCGCCTACAGCGCCGAGGAGTTGCTGCTCGAGCCGTTCGCCGGCCGCGTGTTCGCGCTGACGCCGGGTCGCTCGACGCAGCTCTCCGGACTCCTGCACGGCGGTGCCGTGCTCGGCATGCTGCTGGTAGCGGTCGGCAGCCTGCTGATGCGCAAGCGCGCGAACTCGCTGCGCGGCTGGACGGTGGCGGGCTGCCTCGCATCCGCCCTCGCACTCGGCGCACTGGCGGCCGCGGGCGGCCTCGGTGCGGCGCCACTGCTGAGTCCCGTCGTGTTCGCGCTCGGCCTCAGCAACGGCATGTTCGCGGTGGCGGCGATCGGCTCGATGATGGAGCTCGCGGGCCAGGGCAGGAGCGGTACCACGGGCGTGCGGATGGGACTTTGGGGTGCCGCCCAGGCCATTGCCTTCGCGCTCGGCGGACTCAGCGGCACGGTCGGCGTCGACCTTGCGCGCGCATTCCTCGGATCGAGCGTCGCTGCCTACGGCATCGTATTCGTGGCTGAAGCGTTGCTGTTCGCCGGCGCCGCGCAAGTCGCCTTCCGGCTCGAATCCTCCGCCTCGCTCGCGCGCGAGGCGAGCCGGCCGAGAGTGCGGGTCGCGGACGCGCAGCATCCGTGAGTGGCGTCGCCTCCGTCGCCGACTTCGATGTCGTGGTCGTGGGCGGTGGACCCGCCGGCGCGACGGCAGCCTGCGACCTGGCGCGAAGCGGTCGCCGGGTGCTCCTGCTCGACCGGGCCGGACGCGTCAAGCCGTGCGGCGGCGCAATTCCGCCGAAACTGATCGAGGAATTCGAGATACCGGCTTCGCTGCTGGTGGCGCGGATGACCGCGGCGCGCATGGTCAGCCCGAGCGCTCGCGCCGCGGACATGCCGATTGACGGCGGCTTCGTGGGCATGGTGGACCGGGAGCGTTTCGACGAGTGGCTGCGCGAGCGAGCCGCGCGGGCCGGCGCCGAGCGAATCAGCGGTACTTACCTCGCACTGCGTCGCGACGCCGGAGTCTGCTGGGTGCGCTACCAGCCCGGCACTGCGGACGCGCCAACCGTCGAGGTCAGCACCCGCTTCGTGATCGGCGCGGACGGTGCGCGCTCGGCCGTCGCGCGCCAGGAGATACGCGGTGCCGATCGCGTCCGTTTCGTGGCCGCCTACCACGAGATCATCCGCTCGCCGGCACCCGGGGCCGCGGCGTACGACGCGGCGCGCTGCGATGTCTACTACCAGGGGCAGCTGTCCCCGGACTTCTACGGCTGGATTTTCCCGCACGGGGACACGGCCAGCGTCGGGGTCGGCAGCGCCCGCAAGGGACTGTCGCTGCGACGCGCGGTTGGCGCATTGCGCAGCTCTGCCGGCCTCACGGGCACTGAGACGCTGCGCTGCGAAGGCGCGCCGATCCCGATGAAGCCGCTGCGCCGGTGGGACAACGGCCGGGACGTCGTGCTCGCGGGCGATTCGGCCGGCGTCGTCGCGCCGGCATCCGGCGAGGGCATCTACTACGCGATGACGGGCGGGCGCCTGGCGGCGGACGCCGTCGAGCGTTGCCTCGTCCTCGGCCGCGCGCAGGCGCTTCGTGACGCGCGCCGCCGATTCATGCGCGCGCACGGCCGCGTGTTCCTGATACTCGGTATCATGCAGCACTTCTGGTATTCGAGCGACCGGCGTCGTGAGCGTTTCGTCAGCATCTGCCGCGACCCGGACGTGCAGCGCCTGACCTGGGAGGCGTACATGCACAAGCGGCTGGTCCGGGCGCGGCCGCTCGCGCACATCCGGATCTTCTTCAAGGATGCCGCGCACCTGCTCGGTCTCGCGCGCTCATGAGCGCGGCGTCACGCGCGCGCGCGACCCCCGTACTCGTCGCGGCAGGCGCCGCGATCGCCGTCGCGACACTCGGCGCGCTGGTCACCGACCTCGGGCCCTGGTACCAGGGTCTGCGCATGCCCGCGTGGAAGCCGCCGGACTGGGCGTTCGGGCCGATCTGGACGCTGATCTTCGGCTGCGCAATGCTCGCGGGGCTGTTCGCCTGGCGGGCCCGACCAACGCCTCTCTACCGTGGGCGCCTGCTGGCGCTGTTCGCCGTGAACGCGCTCCTCAATGTGAGCTGGAGCGTGCTGTTCTTCCGCGTCCACCGCCCCGACTGGGCGTTCGGCGAAGTACTGCTGTTCTGGACGTCGATCGCCATCCTGGTCGTCGTTGCCGGACGCGCGAGCCGGCGCGCGGCGGCGCTGCTGATCCCGTACCTCGTCTGGGTCACGATCGCCGCGTTCCTCAACCTCGCCATCGTCCGGCTGAACCCGCCGTGATACGGCACGCGTGGAGCGCCCGCTGAACGCGCTCCTCACCAGCAGCCGACTCGTTGACTTCGTGATCGCGCTCACGGTGCTCGAGACGCTGGTGCTCGCGTGGCGCAGCCGACGCCGCGCCGATGGCCTTGCCGTGCGCGGACTCGCTCTCAATGCTCTCGCCGGCTTCGGCCTGCTGCTCGCGCTGCGCGCGGCGCTGGCCGCCCGGCCGGACCTGGTCGCGCCGGCGCTCGCGCTCGCCGGATTGGCGCACGTGGGCGACCTGCGCGAGCGAAGCCGCCAGAGCGCTCGCGGTTCGCGCGAGGGTCAGGCGCCGCTGCGCTAGGGCGCTTCGAGCGCGACGAGCGACGGCAGCCGGAACTTCACCGTCTCGCGCGGGCCGGGAAGGGTGCGCACCGACGCGGCGCCGAGCGCGGTCAGGCGCGCCCGCACGCCGGTGACGAGCAGTTCGGGAGCCGAGGCACCCGCCGTCACGCCGACGCGGCTGGCGCCGGCGAGCCACGCGGGATCGATCTCGCCGGCATCCTCGACGAGGTAGGCGGGCACGCCGCACTGGAGCGCGACCTCGCGCAGCCGGTTCGAGTTCGAGCTGTTGCGCGCACCGACGACCAGAACCACGTCCGCCTCGTCCGCGAGCGCCCGCACCGCCCGCTGGCGATTCAGCGTTGCGTAGCAGATATCGTCGAGCTCGGGGCCCACGACCCCCGGATAGCGTGCCGTCAGCGCGTCGATCAGCTCGCGAGTGTCATCGAGGCTCAGCGTCGTCTGCGTGACGTAGGCAACAGGCGCGTCGACGGCGAGCGGCAGGCTGGCGACGTCAGCGAGTGTCGAGACGAGGAACGCACGCGCCTCCGCGCCGAGGCAGCCCAGCGTCCCCTCCACCTCCTCGTGGCCGGCGTGGCCGATGACGACGATCGCGTAGCCCTGCCGCGCGTATCTCTGTGCCTGCAGGTGCACATTGGCGACCAGCGGGCAGGTCGCATCGATGACCCGCAGGCCGCGACGCCGGGCACGGTCGACGACGCGATTGGAGACGCCGTGGGCGCTGAACACGGTGACGGCCCCTTCCGGGATCGCCTCGATGTCCTCGACGAACACCGCGCCGCGTGCGGTCAGGTCGCGCACGACGTGCCCGTTGTGCACGATCTCGTGGTAGACGTAGACCGGACCGCCGTGCCGCGCGAGCGCCCGCTCGACGATCTCGATTGCGCGGGTGACTCCGGCGCAAAATCCCCGCGGCTGGGCGAGCAGGACGTCCACGCCTGCCGTCAGGGACTGCCCGAGGCGGTGGCCGGCGGACTCGCCGCGGGAGCGATGGCCGGGTGCAGCACGCCCTGGAGCTCCGGGTAGCTGGCCGCCATCTGTGCGCCGAACAGCGGTTTGTAGACGCCCTGGTGACAGGTTGCGCAGTCGACCTTGCCGACGTCGCCGTGCGGCCCCTTGCGCGCGTCCGGAAAAGTCGGCGCGAGCGGCTCCAGGAACTTGAGGTTGAGCTCGCGCGTCATCCGGATGCCGTACCAGGCCTTGGCGCGCGCCGGCGTGCTCTGGTCCCAATCCTTGAACTGGCGGCTGTTGTGGCAGTAGGTGCAATTGACGCCGAGCGATTCGGAGATGTGCATCATGAACCCGTAGGTCCACTCCGCCTCCTTGATCGAGTGGCGATCACTCCCTGGCAGCGCCGAGTCGGCCTCGATCCGGACGTCGCGACTGCCGAGCAGGAACGGCGTGAACGGGTCATTCGGGAGTGCGGCGAGCCCGACCGACCGCGCGGGGGCGTTCTGGCCGGCGCGGTCGCCGGCGATGCCGACCGTGCGGGTCGGCATCGCGTCCGTGTACCACAGCTGTGCGGGCACCGGCTGGCCGCGATGACAGGTGTAGCAGGTCACGCCCGTGGTCCCGACGTGGCTCTGCCACTTCGAGTTGACGTCGCGGACCATCTGCAGCATCTGACGCGCGACCTTCTTCGTGTAGAGCTCGTCGCTCGACATGTCACCGGCGTGGCAGTAGCCGCAACTCTGGTCGGGTGGAGCGACCCACTTCGTGATCGCCAGCATCACGCGCGTGAACTCGGGCACCGTCAGGTCATCCAGCACCTTGACGTTTTTATAAGTGTCGCCGGCGCGTGGTCCATCGCCCGGGATGACCGGGATGACCTCGGGAACGGCGTTCGCCGCCTTCAGCGTCGCGAGCGTCCGCGGGTTGTGATTCTCCTCGATGGCGACACCGCGGTAGCCGTGCTGCTCGACCGCCACCGGCGGACGCTCGCAGCCACCGAGGGCAAGCAGCAGCGACAGGCCGCCGAGCCACGCGTTTCGACGCATCGCGTTCATTGCACGCCTCCGGACAGCAGGGACGGATCCGCGGTCGCCGGGAATACGTGCGGGTAGAACGGCGCGACGCCGTGCTTGACCGCCCACAGGAACCAGTTGTCCACGACCGTGCCGGTCAGCAGGATGCCGATGCCGCCGACCAGCGGGCAGAGCACGGCGAACCACCACGCCCAGCGGTGGATCGACTCCATCGTCGCGTTGAATCCCATCGTCCAGCGCCAGAAGAGCGCCGCCCGTTCGGAGGCCGTACCGCGATCGACGATCTGCTCGAGTTCGCGGTCGCCGCCGAAGCGGCTGACCGCGAGGATGGTGCCGCCGTGCATCGCGAACAGCAGCGTCGAACCGTAGAGGAACGCGATCGACAGCGCGTGGAAAGGGCAGTAGAACAGGTTGCCGTAGCGGATCGAGAACGCCGCCGTCCAGTCGAGGTGCGGAAAGATGCCAAACGGCACCGCCTCACCCCAGCTGCCCATCAGTAACGGCCGGATGAACCCGAGCACCAGGTAGAGCCAGATCGCCGAGGCGAAGGCCCAGGCGACGTGCGTTCCCATGCCGAGCGCCTTGGCCCGACGGT
>CAYNCY010000073.1:0-11509 GCA_964395195.1 uncultured Steroidobacteraceae bacterium | reverse complement strand
GAGCGCGTAGTGGATGCGCCAGACGTAGGGGCTCGTGGAAAGGCCGTTCTCGACGGTTATTTCGTAGAGGCGTATCGGTTTTTGCGCGGCGTTCATGGCTCAACCTGGGGTCGGGGGTGGGCAAGCCATTGAATCACAACGCAGGCAAGGGCGTCGCGGGGGGTGCTGGCCGAGGGCGCGCAACGCGCGGATGATAGGGCTGACGACGGGACGAACACACGAAAACCGCGGGTGCGGCCACGAGCCGGCACGACCGCGAGCGGACCCCAGTGGGGTCAGGGGATCTCGACATGGCCTTGCGACGCTCGACGCAGCATGAGATTCGTGCGCTCGAGGAGCGCCTCGCAAATCCGGGACCGAACGCGGATCGATACGAACTGTCGACGATGTTCGCGCCGGAGTTCCGCGAGTTCGGGAGCGGCGGCCGGATCTTCGATGCGGCGACCGTGCTCGAGGCGATCGGACGCGGCGGCGTCGCCGACCTCCACCTCGAGGGATTCAAGGTCGAGCGCGTAGCCACCAACGTGATGCTTGCGACCTACGTCGCGCGGACCGCGGCGGGACCCGGCTGGCGACCGCCGTCGCTGCGGAGCTCGCTCTGGTGTCGGCGCGAGAGCCGGTGGCAGATCGTGTTCCACCAGGGCACGCGGCTGCCCGAGGAAGCGCAGGGGCGAGGCGCCTAGTTGCTGTCGCGCGCGGCGAGGCGCACGAACTCGCTCTCCATCGTGCGGACGCGCTCGACGTAGCCACTCGCGAGGTGATCGCCGCAGCGCTGGCCGTCGAGCAACCGCAGGCCTCGTCGCGCGTATTCATCACCGGCGCCCGCACCGCAGAGATGAATGAGTGCCGCGAGGTTGTGCTTCTGCGCAATCGTTGCCCCGTGAAGGTGGTGGCGCTCGAGCGTCGCGGCAATGTGCCGGTCGAGGAAAGCCGAGGTGAGCTCGATGGCATCGCCCGGGAGGACTCGTGCGTAGAGGCTGTTGAACCAGCAGCTTCGCCAGTCGTCCCACGGGCCGTCCTCCACGACCGCGTGATCGTGAATGCAGTAGCGCCGGGCCTCGGCGAACGTGCCGTCGGTGAGCTGGTACATGCCGACGGCGCTCGAGGCGGGGCGATACATCTCGAAGAGCGGCGAGCCCCACGCGAAGCGCCAGTAGGTGCGGGCGATGGGGTTGCCCGATCCCTCGACCTGCGCGATGGCCGCGAGGAGCTCCGCCGACATCGTCGGGGTCGAATACTTGCGAAAGAGACGTGCGTACTGCTGCCACGTCTCGGGCGGTGACTTGAAGAGCACGCCGCTTACGGGAAAGAAGAGCTCCGTGGGCTTGCGCGACACCTGGTAGACCCAGTTCGCGGCGAGCCACACGAACGCGCAGATGACCAGCGCCGCGATGACCTGCGCGGGTCCGGAGGCGCGACGGAACGCGCGCCACCAGCGCCGGCGGCGCGCGGCATTCGGCCAGAACGGCACGCGCAGGCGGCGGCCGCGGGACTTCCCGGGCTTCTTCGGCTTCTTGCGGGCAGTCGGGCGGCGCGGCATCGGGTGCAGGGCTCAGCGGCAGGCGGAAACATCGCCGGGAGCGTCGGCGCGGGGCCGGAACACGCGCAGCGGAAAGCGCCTCAGAATGAGGCGGTGAACACCAGCTCCTTGCCGTTGCGGCGCACCTTGATCGCGGCGTGCGCGCCGGGGCCGACGCGCAGGATCGCGGAGCGAAGGTCGGAGGCGAGTGGCACCGGCTGGTCCGCGAAAGTCGTGACGATATCGTTGACCCTGAGTCCCGCCTTGTCCGCGACGAGCCCGGGCTGCACGGCGACGATGCCCGTTCCGTGCAGGTTGGCGAAGGAGATCGCATCGGCGCCGAAGTTCGCCGGCAAGTAGACGGTGTCGGTCGGACCGAAGCACACGGAACTCACGTTCGCCGACTCGATGACGAGCGGAATGCCCGCATGCTTCATCTCGAGGATGAACGCCTTCTTGCCCTCGGCCGCGCACGTGTCGTTGACACCTTTCTCGGCCAGCTGCGTTGCACATCCGGTCGTCAGCCACACGATTCCCGCCGCCGCGATAGCCCAGTTCATGTCCGTCGCTCCCAGCGATCTCGACCTCCCGGTCGATGGCGGCCGCGATTATCGCACGTTGCTGCGCGAGCGAGCGGCGGCGGGGCGGGGAGAGCGTCGGCGCGCCTCGCTGTACATTCGAGTCATGATCGCGCCGAACAGGAAGATCTGTGCGGAATAGTAGACCCAGACCAGCACGACGAGGAGCGAACCTGCTGCGCCGTAGCCGGAAAGCGCCTGGTTGTTGCCGATGTAGAGACCGATCAGCAACTTGCCGAGCGAGAAGAGGCTCGTGGTGACGAGGCCGCCCATGAGCGCGTCGTGCCAGGCGATCTTCACGCTCGGCAGGACCTTGTAGACGACCGTGAAAACGATCGCCACGCCGACGTAGCCGACGAGCACGTCGAGGACGCGGAGCGCCGGCGGCGCGAACTCGGTTCCGTACTGGCGGCTGAACACGGAGAGGAGGGCGCTGAGTGCGAGCGACACGACGAGCAGGAAGCCCATCGCGACGATGAGGCCGAACGAGAGGAGTCGGGTGCGCAGAAGCCCCCACAGTCCCTTCGGTCGGACCGACGCAGGCACCTTCCAGATGCGATCGAGGTCGGTCTGCAGTTCCGTGAATACGCTCGTCGAGCCGATAAGGAGCGTGATCGCGCCGACGACGACCGCGACCACCGAATGCTGGCGGGTGGCGCCGTTGCCGAGGAGCGCATCGAGCGCGGTCGCGCCGGCGGGGCCAACGAGCTGCGCTACCTCGCCGACGATGGCGGCGCGGGCGGCGACGCCAGTGAAGAAGATTTTCGCGAGCGCGAGCACGAGGATGACGAGTGGCGTCAGCGCGAAGGCGGTGTAGTAGGCGAGCGCCGCGCCCATGCTGGTCGCGTAGAGCTCGATCCACGCATCGATCATGCGGCCCGCGAGCCGGATGACACCAGCAGCCACGCCGCGCGCTGGCCGGCCGATGAACTGATGGAGGAGGGTGCCCCGACGCACCGGCCGGGTGACCACGGGAGTGCCGCCCGGCGCGCGCTAGGCGCGCTTGCCCTCGGTGAGTGCGCGCCACGAGCCGGACTCGCTCACGAAGTCATCGCGCCTGAGCTCCGCGGCCTGGAGGCGTCGCCACGCGTTCATGACGCCCGCATCGCCAGTACCCCGCGCTTTCATTGCGCGCAGGTACTCTTCCTGCGCGCGGAAATGGTCGAGGATGATGACCCGCCACTCGTGCTCCCGCGTGCCGGGCGCGGCGTCGGCGGGGCTGTCGTCGAGAATGGCGGGGGGCATCTGCGGTCTCCGGCGTTGGTACGGCCTGATTCTGGTCAGGGCCGCGTGAAATACCCATCGGACGGGTGGGGGGGCTGCCTGTCGGCGCGCTCCGACGTGGACGGCGGGCTCGGTCGATCCGGATCGCCGCGGCATCGGGCGTACGGTGTCGGGAGGAATTGTCGGGGAATGTTAGGATCCGGTGGGGGTGAGCCGCCGTCCGGCGGCCCGTCGAGCGGGCGCCACGAGGGTGGGCCGACGTGCACCCCGTTGGACGACGCCACGGATCGGGCGAATTCACTGCGAGGTCCCATGCAGCCAACACATCCGGCATCACGAATCGGCACCGTGGCGCGATCTGCGGTGCTCCTCACGTTCACGACGCTGGCGTGTTCGATCGCCGTCGGGCAGCCAAAGTTCCCCCAGTCGATGCTAGCGCAGCGCGCCCTCACGCCGGCCCAGGCGGCCGCGATGATCAAGTCGGTCAAGGGCCCGGCGGCGGCGATTCGCGATCGCGAGGTGTTCGCGGCCGGCGATTCCGGGGTCGTGAAGCTCACCGACCAGAACGTGGCGGCTGTGCTCAGCAAGCCGACGCTGACCGCGGAGATCTTCCGGAGCCAGACGGCGGTGAAGATCCCGACACCGGCGATGTTCAAGGCGCTGGGTGCGAAGGTCGAGACTTTCGCGCTGCCCACGCGCTACACGGCCGTCGCGGCCCAGAGCGCGGCGCCCGTCAACTTCAAGGTTGCGCTCGCCGTGGTCGAGGCGCTGCACTTCGACAGCGGCGCCCAGAAGTTCCTCGCGCGCGTCGCCGTCGGCCTCATAAATCCGGACAACGACGGCGACGAGTCGGCGTTCGCGCAGGACGTGCCTGTGCTCATCGGAGTGGATAGCGGCGATCCGGTCCCCGACCGGGTGTCGTTCCACCAGCTGCATACGATAGCGGAGATCAAGATCGCGGCGCCGGCGCCCGCGAATCCGTACCGGGTCACGGCGATGACCGCGCTCACGAAGACTCCCGATGCGATCAACGTGCCGATCGAGTTCGGCGGCATCGACATTGCGCCGGTGGCGGCGTCGATTCGCGGCTTCGGTCTCGAGGAGACCAACCTCGTGATTCAGGTGCCGAGCGCACGCGGCAGTAGCGGGGAAACGATCACGGTGAGCTCGACCCGGGGCACGGTCACGGGATCGCCCGCAAAGCTCGATGCGAGTGGCTCCGCGTTCGTCGTGCTGCGTTCCGCGGAGGTGGGTCCGGCCATTGTCACGGCAAGCAGCGCGACGTTCCAGACGGGGACGACGCTCCTCGCGTTCAAGTGGCCCGTTGCGCTCGTCGTTGCGACGCTGGTCGGGGCAACCCTGGGATCGCTGCTTCGGTCGGATGCGCGCAAGAACCCGGGCCGGGTCGTGGTCGGCATCCTGGTTGCGCTCATCGTCGTGGCGGCGTTTGCGGCCGGCGTCAGCAACCGGTACTGGGGCGCGCCGGCGGGCGGAACGGGCGATGCGGTCTTCTTCTTCGTGGCGGCGATGTCGGGATATCTCGGGACGGCGGCGCTGTCGCTGTTCGGCGGGAAGGGGGACGGGTAGGTGTCGGCGACCGGCGGCGGGAGAAAAGCGGTGGCGGAACGAACCACACCTGGCGTCGTTACGGGCCGGCCGCTCGACCGACCCGCCCGGAAGGCGCTTCGCGGCCGGCTCCGTTCGATACCGAACGTCGCGCGGACGGCGATGTATCCATACTGCACGCTACCGTGACTACGACGTACAGCATATGAACACCGCGATCGAGGCCAGGCAGAATCACCTGCTCGCCGCACTCGACGGGCCCGACTGGGAACGCTGGGCGCCGCACCTGGAGCGGGTCGAGTTGCCACTGGGCCAGGTCCTGTACGAGTCGGGCGCGATTCTGAGCCACGTCTACTTTCCGACGAACTCCATCGTCTCGTTGCTCTATGTCATGCAGAGCGGCGAATCCGCCGAAATCGCCGTGGTCGGGAATGACGGCCTCGTCGGCGTGGCGCTGTTCATGGGGGGCGACTCGACGTCGAGCCGCGCCGTCGTGCAGAACGCGGGACAAGCGTTCCGGATCAAGGCGCAGTTCATCATGAGCGAAGCCGACATGCCGGTACCCCGCCTGCTGCTGCGCTACGTCCAGGCGCTGATGACGCAGATGACACAGACCGCGGCGTGCAATCGCCACCACGCGCTCCCGCAGCAACTCTGCCGCTGGCTCCTGCTGAGCCTCGACCGACTCCCGGGCAACAAGCTCGTCATGACGCAGCAACTGATTGCCAACATGCTAGGCATTCCTGTCGACGGCGTCGCCGCAGGCGCGAGGGAGCTCGAGAAGGACGGCATGATTCGCATGGTGGACGGGAGCATCACGGTGCTCGACCGCGCCGGGCTCGAGAGGCTCACGTGCGAGTGCTACGCCGTCGTCAAGAAGGAATACGACCGCCTTCTGCCCCCCACACAGGTCCATTGATCCACCGCCCCGCCGGTTGAGTCCACGTACCTCCGCAATCGCGCCGTCTCGCGCGGTGCGGGCGCCAGCGAACAGACCACGGCCCGGGACGGCATAGTCTTCATGCCGCCAGCATTCACCGGCCGGGCCTGAGGCACCCCTCGACGACAGGGCCCGACGGGACTTCGAATCCCTCCGTGACGCTACGGCGCGGGCTGGCGGCGCGCGTGACCCACGCATTTCAATTCAGGACATCCACCATGAGATCGAGTCATCTGGTTCCATTGACAGGCACGCTCCTGCTGTTCACGTGCGCGAGCACCTTTGCGCTCAGCCCCGCCGAACCGACCGCGGATCGCGCGGCGGTCGGACAGGGGGTTCTCGGTACCCGCAGCGAGGAGCAGGGGCAGGAGCACGGCCGGCACGGCGAGTTCGAAAAATGGGATTCGCACAAGCGCGGCTACCTGACGTCAGAGGACGTCCGCGGGGACGAATGGCTGAGCAAGAACTTCGAACGCTGCAACGAAGCCCGCGACGGCCACATGCGGCGCGAGGAATTTGCGCGCTGCCACGAGTGAGGCGGGAACGGGAACGCCAGTCCGACCGGGAAGTCGCGGGGAACGGGCACCAGGAAGTGGTGTCGCTCCCCGCGGCGGGCGATGGGCCGGCGCGCGCCGAGAAACCGCCTAGCCGCGTACGGGGCCGGGCGGAGCCTTGACGGTGGCTGCGAACTCCATCAGTCGATCGCTCTCGCGCTTCACGACGCCGTAGCATTCGCAGCAGCGCTGCTCGAGGCCCGCCCGATCGGTGACCTCGATGACGCCCCGTCGGTAGCGGATGAGCCCCGCGTCCTGCAGGTGACCGGCGGCCTCACTCACGCCTTCGCGGCGCACGCCCAGCATGTTGGCGATCAGCTCCTGCGTCATCGTGATCTTCCGGGATGCCAACCGATCGAGGCTCAACAGGAGCCAGCGGGAGAGCTGCTGATCAACCGAGTGGTACCGATTGCACACCGCCGTTTGCGCCATCTGCGTCAGCAGCGCTTGGGTATACCGCAGCAGCAGGTGCTGAAGTACGGAGCCCCGTGCGAACTCGTCCTTGAGGAGCTTGCCGGGCAACCGGTAGGCCCAGCCTTCGCTCTGGACAACGGCCCGGTTCGGCGTCGTCTCGCCACCCATGAACAGGGCGACGCCGATGATGCCGTCGTTCCCGACGAGCGCAATCTCCGCCGATGCCCCGTCGGCCATTACGTACAGGAGCGAAACAATGGTTGTCGTCGGAAAGTAGACGTCGGTGAGCGTGGCGCCTGACTCGTAGATCGCCGTGCCGAGTCGCATGAACGTCGGTCGGAGCTGGTCGGCGACCCGCTCCCAGTCCTCATCGGGGAGCGCGGCGAGCAGCCGGTTCTGGCGCGAGGGGCCTGCGGGCGGTGCGGTGACTGACATCGGATGGACGCGGTCGGGCGGTGCCGGGTAATCGGCTGAATATTCTACCATTCCGGCCGCCGGCGAGAGCGCGACGGCGTGGAGTCTGGCGATCCGGAAGATCCGGAAGATCCGGGAGATCGGAGAGCGGCGCTCGTGGGCTCGCGTACGTCTCCCACCGCACAGACGAATTTATGCGTGCGTGGGACCCTTCCGGACGCTGGGGTGAAGTCGATGCAGAGGGGGTTGTGGTAGTCGACGAGCCGTGCGTAGCGGATCCGTGAGTCCGCGCCAGGCTCGAGCTGTCTATCCGAAAAGGCAATCGACGACCCCGCAGCGGATCGAGTTCCGACCGTGCCGGGTGATTGCACCCGATTGTGATTGCGGGCGGATCTCGTTACGGCCTGGTCAACGACGCGTGACCCGGTTCTTCGACCTTCGCGCCCCGACGGGGGGGGTGTAGCCTCATGTCAACTTGTCTCACAGTACCGATCGCGCGAGTTCCCCTCGAGGCGGTCATTGCCACGCGCGAGCTCGCGATGCGTCCGCCGCGCGCGCCCGACTACCCGGCGGAGATCCGGGCGCTCTCCGGGCTCGCCAAGACGCTTGCGAACGCACCGCACACGGTCTTCCAGAAGCTCGTCGATACCGCACTGACGATGTGCGCGGCCGATTCATCGGGGCTCAGCCTCCTAGAGACAGACAGCGAGCAGGAGCTCCTCCGGTGGCACGCTGTCGCCGGCGAGCTCGCGCCGCATGCGATGGGCACGGTGCCGCGACGCTTCAGTCCCTGCGGCACCGTGGTTGATCTCGATGCCGCGCAGCTGATGATCGACCTCGGCAGCCATTTCAGCTACTTCGACGAAGTGTCCCCCCGGATACGCGAGGCCCTGATCGTCCCGTTTCACGTCGACGGCAAAGCCGTCGGCGCCGTCTGGGTGGTCACGCACGGGACCGAGCGGCATTTCGACGCCGAGGACGCACGCATTCTCGCCAGCATCGCGGACTTCGCGGGCCTGGCGCAGCAGGTCGTTGCGTCGCTCGATGCGCTTCGGAGCGAGAACCGGGAACGAACGCTCGCGCAGCAGGCGCTCAGGGACGCCGACCGCGTCAAGGATGATTTTCTGGCAATGCTCGCGCACGAACTGCGCAACCCGCTGGCGCCGATCCGCAACGCGCTGCTGCTGCTGCGGCGTCAGCCTCGGGACGAGGTAGCGGGGGCACGCGCCCGTGACGTGCTCGATCGGCAGGTTGCGACTCTCGTTCGGCTCATCGACGACCTGCTCGACGTCTCGAGAATCCGGCTCGGCAAGTTCGCGCTGACGCGCGAATCGCTCGAGTTGTCCACGGTCGTCGCCAGCGCCATCGAGTCCTCCCGACCCGTGCTGCTAGCCCGGCAGCAGAGGCTGAGAGTGCGGCAACCGACCGGCGCGGTCGCGGTCGACGGTGACCGGGTTCGCCTGACGCAACTCCTGTCGAACCTGCTCAACAACGCGGCCAAGTACACGGGTCAGGGCGGAGAAGTCTCGCTCTGCGTCGAGACCGACGACAAGGCCGTGACCATCTCGGTCAGAGACTCGGGGATCGGCATCGCGTCGGATCGCCTTGGACAGATCTTCGACCTGTTCGCGCAGGCCGGGCAGTCCCCGGAATCGTCCGATGGAGGCCTCGGCGTCGGATTGCACCTGGTCAAGACGATCGCCGAGCTGCACGGCGGGACGGTCACTGCGAAGAGCGCCGGCGTCGGTCTTGGGTCGGAGTTCGTGGTGCGACTCCCGCTGGCCTCCGGTCAGGCGAATGCAGCCTCGATCCCGGTAAAAGCGCAGCCGGCGCCGGCGCCGGCGCCGTGCGCGCCCGTGCGCATCCTCATCGCCGATGACAACGTCGACTCGACGACGACACTCGCCATGCTGCTCCGGTACGCGGGTCATGCCGTGGAGACGGCGTTCGACGGCGAAGCCGCCGTGCGCCTCGCAGGGACCTTCGGACCCGACGTCGTCTTTCTCGACGTCGGTATGCCGAAGCTCAGCGGTGACGCAGCGGCTCGCGCGATTCGGGCGACAGGGCTGCCGGCCCTTCTGGTCTCGCTCTCGGGGTGGAGCCCACTGGAACTCGAGCGCCGCGGTCAGGCATCCGTGTTCGACAGTCACCTGACGAAGCCCGTGGATTTCGTGCAGGTGGAGCGACTGGTGCGGGACCGTGTTCCCGCTCAGCGACTTGCCCGGGCCGACCGCTGAGCGCGAACGTGGCAGCGGCGACGGACGTTGATCGGGACGGTGCCGTACGCGCGTCCTCGGTCGTACGCGGGTGGACAACGATGTCGAATGCGCCGACGACCGGCGGGTGAGGAGATGCGACCGTGACGAAGACGTACGAAATCGTGTTTATTCTGGAAGCCGATGCCTCCGCCGCGCCGACGAGGGTCGTGTCGACCGGGGCGGAAGGACACCCTCAGCTCGAGGCTGCAATCGGGCTCCTGCTGCGCGGGCGGCTGCATCGCGTCGCCGTTCGGCGGCTCGTTGTGCCGCACGCATCGTTCGACGAGGCCGCCCGATCGACGGCTCGCGCACACGCGGCCTCCAACGGAAAGCATCCGTCGGGGGAACTGGAGCGCCATCCGGTCGCTGTCGACTGACCCGCACACGCGCGGCCGCTCGAGGGTTCATGCGCGGCTTCCCCTCGGGGTCGACCGCCGGCTAAATGGATTCCACCGGGTCGAACTCGCGCGCTGGAACGCTCGCCGCCGACGCCCGCACCGGGCTGGTGCTCGTTCTCCGCGGGCCGACAGGCCTGGCGATCCGCGGCGCGGGTGGACATTTCTACTTGGCCCGACAGTAAAAAAGCGTTAAATCTCAATCAGTTAGACTGAATGACAAGCGAACTTCGCATAATAACTATTATGGTAAATACCAGTATAGAGGCTAGGTAGAGATGTCCGCTTCTGGCTAGATACAGATGTCCGCCCCGCCCGGTGGACGGAGGATGCTCCAAGAGCTCTTGCTTCAGGAGCATCCATGGATCAGCGAGCCACGGTGACGATGAGCGTGCGGGAGCTCGATCGGCTGACGGTGATTCGAGCGATCGTCGCCGGCGAGCTACGCGCCGGCCGCACCGGCGATCGCGCTCAGGACACACACGAGCAGCGCAGGCACGCGTCCCACCATCAACAGCGCGAAGCCGACGAATGCGACCGCGAAATCCGCGGGTGACAGGACCGAGCGCGTCCACACGGGGTCGTAGAGCGCAGCTGCGAGAAGACCGACGACGGCCGCGCCAGCGCCGCGCATCGCAGCCTGCACTCGAGGACTGCCGCGGAACGCATCCCAGAACGGCAGAACACCCGTTACGAGCAAGAGCCCGGGAAGCGACAGACCGATCAGCCCGATGGCGGCGCCAGCCACGCCGTTCGCGGGTGTCCCGACGACGGCACCGAGATACGCCGCAAACGTGAACAGCGGCCCCGGCACTGCCTGAGCCGCACCGTAGCCGGCGAGGAACGTCGATTCACTCGTCCAGCCGGGAGTGACGATCGCCTCCCGGAGCAGCGGCAACACCACGTGGCCTCCGCCAAATACGAGCGCTCCGGCGCGATAGAACGCATCGAACAGGGCGAGCCGCGTCGAATCGGTGAACTGGCGCAGCAGCGGCAGGCCTGCCAGTAGCGCCGCGAACGCGATCAGCGCGATCCATCCAGCGCGCCGGGAGACCGGGACGGCCGTTCCCGAGGCGGTCACCGCCGGTGTGCCCCCGACGAGCAAGAGCCCTGCGAGCGCGCCGCCCGCGATGGCGGCGACTTGTCCGATGGCGCTGGTTCCAATGCACGCGAGAAGCGTTACGACGATTGCGATACCCGCTCGGCGCGGATCCGGGCAGAGTGCCCGTGCCATTCCGATGAGGGCCTGTGCGACGACCGGCACTGCAACCAGCATGAGGCCGTGCAACGCGCCCACCGCGATCGGCCCGGTAAGCGCCCGTGCGCCATAGGCAAAGCACACCATCGCAATCGCCGATGGCAGCGTAAAGCCGATCCATGCGGCGATCCCGCCCAGGTATCCGGCCCGCAGCAACCCGATCGAATAGCCGACCTGGCTGCTGGCCGGGCCGGGCAGGAACTGGCAGAGCGCGGCCAGGTCCGCAAACGCGTGATCGTCGAGCCACTGGCGCCGGACCACGAACTCCGCCCGGAAATAACCGAGGTGCGCAATCGGACCGCCGAAGCTCGTGAGCCCGAGGCGCAGAAAGGCGAACAGGACTTCGACGGGGGAGGACGCGGTCCGTTCGCCGGGCTTCGGTCGTGCAG
>CAYNCY010000072.1:0-11533 GCA_964395195.1 uncultured Steroidobacteraceae bacterium | reverse complement strand
TTAAGCGTGTGGAACGAGCGCCGCATGCGCCCGAGGGCATCCTGGTCGAGCGGGTTCTCGTACCAGCGCGGGAAGAGCTCGCTGACCTTGGCGATCTCCTCGCGCGCTTCCTCGACGAAGAGCGCCACGAGGTCGGGATCGGGTGCGGTGCCTGGCGCCATCGCCGGCGACGCGGGAGCCGCGGCCGCCGTGCCCGGGCGCGGCAGCACCTCGGTGCGCTGGCCCGCGACCTCGGCCGGTGCATCGCCGAGTCGCTGCGTGCCGCCGTAGACGTCGGTCGCGGCGGGTTCGGCGACCTCGTCGGGAATCTCCGGCAGCTCGATGGGCTCCTCGAGCGCACGCACGCACGTCTCGGCGTTGTCGAGCATGTACCACGGGTCGCTGCGACCGCTCTGCAGCGTCTCCATGTAGTACTCGAGCGAGACGATCGCATCGGCCAGCCGGTCGAGGCGGCCGCGCGGAATCTGCCGGTTCGGTACCAGGATCTCGCTGACGTGGCGCGCGAGGCCCTCGACCACCTCGACCGCGCGCGCGCGGCCGAGCATCAAGAGGCCCGAGGTCATGCCGTGCAGGAGGTGCGGCACCTGGTCGGCGCCGGAGGGCTCGTGCTTGGCGACCACCGCCGCGATCGTTTCCTTGATGCGCGCGAGGTTGACGATGCACTCGCGCAGCACCGCGTTCTGCACCTGCAGGAACTCGGCGTCCTGGTCGCCGTCGGCGCCAGCGCTCTTGTTCGGCATGATCAGCCGGACGAGCTGCGAATCGAGGTTGTCCTCGACGCTGATCAGGGTCGCGGCGATGTCGACGAGCACGCTGTCGGTTGGCGGCGTCTTGTGGGCGACGATGTCGGTGAGGCGCTGGATCTGCGCCTGCACCTTGGCGCGCAGTCCCCCGAGGCCGAGGACGCCGAGCGTGTCGCTGATCTTGCGCAGCATCTCGAGCTGCACGCCGAGCTCCTCGACCTGCGCGCCGCCCTTGCGCACGAAGATGTCGAGAACGTCCTTGACCCGCGACAGGTCCTCCTTGATCGCGGCGCCGACGGTCTCCATCAGCTTGACCGAGGGTGCGGAGAGGCTCTCGCGCTCCTGCTCGACCTGCTCGGAGACGGGCAGGAGTTCCTGCAGCTTGAACGAGGCGCGCACCGACACCGTGCGGGGGCCCGAGCTCGTCGCCCGCGCGACGTAATAGAGGAGGTTGTTGAGAAGGTCGAGCGACGGCGCCTCGGCGTAGCGCGCCTCGCCCGTCTCGTAGAGTTTCTTGAGCTCGCGATCGGCCTGGCCGAGCAGGCGCTTCAGGGTCGCGGTGCCCTCGAGGCCGCCCTCGCGCAGCGCCTCGATCACGGCGCCCACCACCCACCAGAGCTGGAACACGGGCTGGCGCGTCGCGACCTGCTCGAGGCGCTCGGCCACGACCGCGATGATCTCGAGGTGCTGTGCCGCGCGCTGGCCGCGGATCCAGCCGAGCAGGCCCGTCTGGAAGCGTGGGCGCAGGCGCCGCGCCCACTGTGCCACCGTCATCGGCGCCTCGCCCGGCTGCTGGCTCAGAGGCGTCGGCTGGCGATCGGAGGTGAGGTTCAGGAGGAGGAGCGTGCCCTCGGAGAGGAGCGCGTTGCCGCGCACCGCCCGCAAGTCGTTGAGGAGCGGCAGCAGCACGAGTGCGAGGTCGCGTCCGCCGCCGAGCACGCGCTCGAGGTAGGCCGGCAGCTGCACCATCGCCCGCATCAGCGCATCGAGGCTCTCGGGCTGGTTGCGGTTCTCCTGCGCGTTCTCGATGAGGTAGCGGGCGACCTGCTCCATCTCCTCGGCGAGCAGCGCGGCGCCGTAGACCTCGACGAGCCGCAGGACGCCATGCACCTCGTGCAGGCTCGTCACGCACTTGTGGAGGAGCGCGACGTCGTCGGTTCGTTCGGCGAACGCCTCGAGCGCGACGCGCGCCTCAGCAAGCGTGACGTTCAGCTCCTTGGCGACGACGTGCAGGGTCTGTTCAGCGACCTCGGCCATCGATCAGACCTTCGCGCCGCTGGCCTTGCGGGCCGCCGCGGGCGCGGCGCCCGGCGCGCGCGGCGGCTCCTCGGGCTTGACGAGCTTGACGGGCTTCAACTTCGGCGGTGCGACTTCGGGCAGGCGGAAGCCAGCCACCGATTTCCTCAGCTGCGCGGACAGGTCCGCGAGCTTGCCGATCGACTGCGACATGCCGGTCGTGCCCTCGGCGGTCTGCGTCGAGATCTCGCGGAGCACCTGCATGCTGCGCGAGATGTTGGCGGACACGGCCGCCTGCTGGCGCGCGCTCGCCGAGATGTTCTGCATCAGGCTCGCGATCTGGTTCGAGACCTGCTCGATCTCCTCGAGCGCGGCGCCGGCGTTCTCGGCGAGGAGCGCGCCGCCGACGACGTCGGTGGTGCTGCGTTCCATCGACACGACCGCCTCGTTGGTGTCGGTCTGGATGGTGCGCACCAGCACCTCGATCTGCTTGGTCGCATTCGCGGCGCGCTCGGCGAGGCGCTGCACCTCGTCGGCGACGACCGCGAAGCCGCGGCCCGCCTCGCCCGCCATCGACGCCTGGATCGAGGCGTTGAGGGCGAGGATGTTGGTCTGCTCGGCGATGTCGTTGATCAGCTCGACGATGTTGCCGATCTCCTGCGAGCTCTCGCCGAGGCGCTTGATGCGCTTGGACGTTTCCTGAATGGTCTCGCGGATCGCGTTCATGCCGTCGATCGTGCGCCTGACCGCATCGCCGCCCTTGTGGGCGACGTCGACGGAGTGGCGCGCGACGTCGGCGCAGCGTTCGGCGTTGCCGGACACTTCCTCGATGGAGGCTGCCATCTCCGCGACCGACTCGGTCGCCGAGGACACCTGTTTCGACTGCCCGGCGCTCGCCTTGGCGAGGTGGGCGGCGGCGGCCTGGGTCGACTTCGCGGCCGCATCGAGCGAGATGGCCGAGGCGTTCATCGTGGTCACGAGGCCGCGCAGCGCCTCGATCGCGTAGTTGATCGAATCGGCGATCGCGCCCGTGATGTCCTCGGTGACCGTCGCCTGCACCGTGAGGTCGCCATCCGCGAGGCTCGAGAGCTCATCGAGGAGGCGCAGGATCGCCTCCTGGTTGCGTTCGTTCTGCACCGACTGGCGCTGCGCGTCCTTGCGCATGCCGGCGGCGCGGCTGTTGCCGACGAGCGCGCCGAGCGTCGCGACGATCGCGACGACGGCGGCGCCGAAGGCGATCCAGGGGTTCGCCGCGCTGCCGCCGACGCCGAGTGCGCCGAGCAGCGTCACGATCGCCGCGGCGGCGCCCGCGAGCAGCGCGAGCACCAGCAGCATCGGGAGGCGCGCTACAGCCTTGTCGTCTTCGAAGTTCGAACTCATCGCTCTGTTTCTCTCTGGCGCCCACGGGCGCCCGGGACGTGGGCCGCGCTCAGGACGCGGCCTGCAGGAAACTCGGGTTCTCGACCAGGAGCTTTAGGCTGAGCACCGGCCAGGACTCGCTGTCACGGCGAAAGGCGCCGGCGAGGTACCGCTCGCAGCGGACCATGGTCGGAGGCGGCGTCGACTCGAACTCGGCGTCGGCGAAGCGCCGAAAGCCGAGCACCTCGTCGACCAGCAACCCCGCCGGGATGTCACGGTGGTTGACGACGAGCACGCGGACGTTGCGACCAGCGCCGGTCGCGCCGCTGCCGAGGTATTGGCGCAGGTCGATCACGGGCAGCAGCTGGCCGCGCACGTTGGCAAGCCCCCGGATCCAGGCGCGGGCGCCCGGCACGCGGGTCAGCGCCGAGGGCAAGGACATCACTTCGCGAGTCTCCTCGCGGGCCACCAGGAAACTCTCGGGGCCGAGGCGGAAGGCAACACCCACCCACTCGCGCCCGGCACTGCCATCGCGACCGCCGGCGGCCGCGCGGCCGCGGCGCTCGAGCTCGCGGAGGAGTTCGAACGGCCGGTCGCGAAGATCACGCAGGCTCACCGTTTGCGTCATCGAGGAACTCACCCGGCGAGCGCCGCTTGGGCTTTCTCGACCAGCGCCTCGGGGCTCACGGGCTTGACGAGGTAGTCCACGGCACCCTGGCGCATGCCCCAGATCCGGTCGGTCTCCTGGGACTTGCTGGTCACCATGATCACCGGGATCTTCTTGGTCTCGGGGTCCTGCGCGAGCGTGCGCGTCGCCTGGTAGCCGTTGACGCCCGGCATCACGATGTCCATGAAGATGAGGTCGGGTTTCATGGTCTTGGCGAGGCGGACGCCCTCGGCGCCATCGCCCGCGGCGGCCGTCTTGTAGCCGTGCTTCTCGAGTGCCTTGCGGATCACGTGCACTTCGGTCGGCGAGTCATCGACGATGAGGATGAGTGCCATGGTGGCCGCCTCAGGACGCCGCCGCGACCGGCTGGGTCACGTGCTGCTCGATCGCCGAGAGCAGCTCATCGCGCGTGAAGGGCTTGGTCAGGTAGTGCTCGGAACCGACGATGCGCCCGCGCGCGCGATCGAAGAGGCCGTCCTTGGACGAGAGCATGATCACCGGGATCGCCTTGAAGACCTTGTTGTGCTTGATCAGCGAACAGGTCTGATAGCCATCGAGCCTCGGCATCATGATGTCGACGAAGACGATGTCCGGCTGGTGGTCGGCGATCTTCGAGAGCGCGTCGAAGCCATCGACCGCGGTGAAGACCTCGCAGCCTTCCTTCGACAGGAGCGTCTCGGCCGTGCGCCTGATCGTCTTCGAGTCGTCGATGACGAGGACCTTGAGGCCGGAGAGGCGGGATTTGGGGGCGGCTTGCGCTGCATTGTCCATCAGTTGCACCTGCGATCGGGCCTGCTATCCGTACGACGCGCGCGCCATCGGCGCACCGAAACCGCCGGGTCCGATTAACCCGCCGGTTTTAACATATCAAGCTTGAGGTGGCCATGTCGGCGCTCCGACGCAGTTCACAATTCGCTTGCGGCGCTCGCACTTGGCGAACGGTTCCGCGCCGGGTCGTTTCGTGTTGCAGGTGTACTATGCGAAGGCACCCCTGCGAGGGTGATCCGCATCACAAATACGACGAACGGCCGGCGCCGGCCGCTCGTGAGAGCGTCTGGAGATTGCTGCATGCAGCGTAAGGTCCGCCTCGGCGTCGTCATGGACCCGATCGACCACATCAAGCCGGTCAAGGACTCGACGCTGGCGATGCTGCTCGCCGCCGCCAGCCGGGGCTGGGAGCTCCTCTACGCCGAGCAGCGGCACCTCCTGCTGCGTGACGGCCGCGCCTTCGGGCGCCTGGCGCCCCTGACCGTGCGCGACGACCCGAAGGACTGGTACACGCTCGGCGAGGCCCAGGAGCTCCCACTCGGCGACCTCGACGTCGTCCTGATGCGCAAAGACCCGCCCTTCGACACCGAGTACATCTACTCGACCTACATCCTCGAGCGCGCCGAGGTCGCGGGGACCCTCGTCGTCAACCGCCCGCAGGGGCTCAGGGACATGAACGAGAAGGTCTACACGGCCTGGTTCCCGGAGTGCTGCGCGCCGACCCTGATCGGCCGCGACATGGACGACATGCGCGCGTTTCTCGCCGAGCACCGCAAGGTGGTCGTGAAGCCGCTCGATGGCATGGGCGGCAAGTCGATCTTCGTGATCGAGCAGGGTGACAAGAACGCGACGGTCGTCTTCGAGACGCTCTCCGACTACGGCAGGCGCTACGCGATCGTCCAGCGCTACCTGCCGGACATCGTCACGGGCGGCGACACGCGCGTGATCCTGGTCGACGGGGAGCCCGTGCCCTACGCCCTCGCGCGGATCCCGACGGCGGGCGACAACCGCGGCAACCTCGCGGCCGGTGCCAAGGGTGTCGCGCGGCCGCTCAACGACCGCGACCGGTGGCTCGCCGCGCAGATCGGACCCGAGCTCAAGGCCCGCGGCATGGTGTTCGTCGGCCTCGATGTCATCGGCGGCATGGTCACCGAGATCAATGTCACGAGCCCGACCGGGATCCGCGAGATCGACCGGGAGTTCGGGACCAGCATCGGCGGGCTCCTGATGGACGCGATCAGCCGCCGCCTCGACGCGCGCCCGGCGCGGGCACAGCGCCGGTGAGCGGCGGGCGCGGGCGGCGGGCCGTGCCCGCCCTGCTCGGCGCCCTCGCGTGCCTCGCGCTCGCCCCGGGCGATGCCGCGACGCCCGTGCCCGGTGCCGAGGCGCTCGGCGCCCCGCCCGATTCGGAGGCGCTGCGCGTTGCCGGGCTCACCTCCCCCGTCGACATCCTGATCGACCGTTACGGCGTGCCGCACATCTATGCGGGGAACGAGCCCGACCTCTTCTTCGCACAGGGCTTCAACGTCGCCCGCGACCGGCTGTTCCAGCTCGACCTGTGGCGCCGCCGCGGCCGGGGCGAGCTCGCCGCGGCGTTCGGTCCCGACTACGTCGAGGAGGACCGCGCGGCGCGGCTCTTCCTCTACCGCGGCGACATGGCGGCCGAGTGGGCGAGCTACGGGCCGGATGCCGAGGCGATCGCCAGCCGGTTCGCGGCCGGCATCAACGCCTACATCGACTTCCTCGGTGAACACCCCGAGCGGCTGCCGCCGGAGTTCCGGCGCCTCGACTACGCCCCGGCGCGCTGGAGCCCCGAAGACGTCGTTGCGATCAGGAGCCACGCGCTCAGCCACAACCTCGACAGCGAGGTCGCGCGCGCGCGGACGGCGTGCGCCGGCAGCCTCTTCGCCGACCGCGTGCGCCAGCCGCTGACCCCGCGCTGGCGCACGCACCTCCCGCAGGGCCTCGACCCGTGCCTGCCGAAGGACGTGCTGCACGTGTTCGAGCTCGCGACCCAGGAGTTCCGCCTGCGCACCCCGGGCACCGCCTGGGTGGCGACCCCGGATCCGCGCGAGCGCGCGGAAACCTTCGGCAGCAACAACTGGGCGATCGGGCCCGCGAAGTCATCGACCGGCCGCCCGGTCCTCGCCAACGATCCGCACCGCGACTACGTGCTGCCGAGCATCCGCTACCTCGTCGACCTCGAGGCGCCGACGCTGCACGCGATCGGCGCGAACGAGGCGCACCTGCCCGGCATCTCGATCGGCCACAACGACCGCATCGCCTTCGGCTACACGATCTTCCGGATCGACCAGGAGGACCTCTACGCCTACCGGACGCGGGGCTCGGGACCCGGCGAGTACCGCTACCGGAGCGGCTGGGAGAAGTTCCGGGTCGTCCACGAGGAGATTGCGGTCCGGGGCCAGGAGCCGGTGCCCGTCGAGCTGCGCTTCACTCGCCACGGCGCGGTGATCTGGGAGGACCCCGCGCGCGGGCGCGCCTACGCCGTCAAGAGCGCCTGGTCCGAGCCCGGCACCGCGGCGTACATGGGCGCGCTCCGGCACCTGCGCGCCGCCTCGCTCGCCGAGTTCGAAGCCTCGCTCGCGCACTGGGGGGCGCCGGCGCTCAACCACGTCTACGCCGACGTCGACGGCACCATTGCGTGGCAGCCGGCAGGGTTCGCGCCGCGGCGGCCGAACTGGGACGGTCTGCTGCCGGTTCCCGGCGACGGGCGTTTCGAGTGGTCCGGGCGCTGGGCGCTCGGTGACCTGCCCCGCAGCGTCAATCCCGATGCCGGCTACGTCACGACCTCGAACGAGATGAACCTGCCGGCCGGCTACCCGAACGCCGAGCGCAAGCTCGGCTTCGAGTGGACGGCACCGTGGCGACACCGGCGGCTCGTCGAGATGCTGGAGGCAAAGCCCACGCTCTCGATCGATGACTCGCTCAGGATGCAGAACGACATCGTCTCGCTGCCGGCACGGCGCGTGCTGCCGGTGATCGCGCGGCTGAGGACAGGGGATCCGGATGCGCTGGCCGCGCAGCATCTCCTCGGCGGCTGGAGCGGCACGCTCGATGGGAGCTCGGGTGCCGCGGCGCTCTACGAGGTGTGGATGCTCCATCACCTGCGCCGCGCGGTGAAGGACCTGCTCGTGCACGGCCGGGCGCGCGCGGCTTTCGCCGAGGCCGATATCGACGTCACCGTGCAGCTGATCGAACACCCGCGCGAGTGGCTGAGGAAGGGAAACGCGGGCCGCGCGCGCGATGAACTCCTCGCAACGACGCTCGCCGCTGCCTACCGCGAGACGCGCGAACGCCTCGGTGCGGATGACTCCGCGTGGCGCTGGAGCGCACTCCACCACAACACCGTCGAACACCCGCTCAGCGCCGCGCTCGATGCCGCCGAGCGCGCGGCCTGGAGCGTGGGGCCGATCCCCAAGGGTGGCGACGGGTTCGTGCCCAACATGTCCGCGGTGCGATCGTCCGACTTTCGGCAGACGAGCGGCCCCTCGATCCGCCTCGTCCTCGACGTCGGTCACTGGGACGAGTCGTGGGCGATGAACTTTCCCGGCCAGTCGGGCGATCCGCGCGACATTCATTTCCGCGACCTCGCGGCGCCGTGGCTGAACGGCGAGTACTTCCCGCTCTACTTCACGCGCGCGGCGGTCGAGCGCGTGACCGAGCGCACGATCCGCCTGCTGCCGCGCTGATCGCCCCCGCGGCACGCGGCGTATACTCGCGCCGTGGCTGATACGAAGCTCTTAAGCGAACTCGTGCGCCAGCGCGAAGCGGCGCCCCCGGCGCGCGATCGCCTGATGACGACGATGTTCCTGGTCGGCGCGTTGCACGCGCTCGTGATCCTCGGCGTCACCTTCACCGCCGCCGGATCGGTCGGCTCGAAGGACGAGCCGACGCTCGCGGTGCTCCTCGTGCGCGACCCCGTCGCCGAGCAGGCGGTCAACACGCAGGCCGACTACCTCGCGCAGGTCAACCAGCACGGCGCCGGCACCGACCCGAATGCCCAGGGCGCTTCCTCGCCCCACACGCCGCCCGGGGACCCGACACCCGAGGGCGAGGACGGATCAACCGGTGCGCAGGGGGCGGCCGCCGGCACCGAGGGCGAGGCGGACCTCCTCTCCGGAAGCGCCGCGGCCACCGACAAGCACCACTTCGCGCACAACACGCCGGCCGCGGCGGCGGGCGCCGCGCTCGTGATGGCACCGCCGACGCCCGAGATCGCCGAGGCAGATTCGGCCGATGAGCTGGTGCTGCGCGGCCACGCGGCGCGCGAACTCATCGTCACGCCCAATACGCGCGAGTCGAGCGTCGCGGTGTACCTCGATGGCTGGCGGCGCAAGGTCGAGCGGGTCGGCACGAGCAGCTACCAGGTGGGCGATGAGCGCCGGGCGGGGCTGTCCGGAAGTCCCGAGCTCGAGGTGCAGGTCCTCGCCGACGGCACGCTCGGCGGCGCCGTGATAAGGCGCTCGAGCGGGCATCCCGAGCTTGATCGCGCCGCGCTCGCCATCGTCCACCTCGCCTCGCCGTACGAGCCCTTCCCGGCCTCGCTCGCGAGCCAGCACGATGCGCTCAGGTTCTCGTACGACTGGCAGTTCCTGAACGGCAAGCTCGGCGAGTCGACGGTGCGCGTGCCGGCGAACACCCGCTGAAAACCCGGCTTGTCGACGCCCGGCACCGGGTCGATACTAGCGGCATGCGCAGCGCGTACCTCACGAATCAGCTGCTGGTCGCGATGCCCGCGCTCGCCGACCCGAATTTCGCGCAGACCGTCACCCTCATCTGCGAGCACACCGCCAAGGGCGCGCTCGGCATCATCCTGAACCGCCCGCTCGGCATGGCGCTCGGCGACGTGTTCCGCCAGCTCGCGCTCGCTGCCCCGGACGAGCGACTGCGCGACCAGCCGGTCTTGAAGGGCGGCCCGGTGCAGCAGGACCGCGGCTTCGTGCTGCACCCGCCCGCCGCGACCGCGACCGATCGCTGGGACTCGACGCTCAAGGTCTCGCCGACCCTGCACGTGACGACCTCGCGGGACATCCTGACCTCGATGGCGCACGGCGAGGGCCCCGGCCAGGCCGTCGTCGCGCTCGGCTACGCGGGCTGGGACGCGGGCCAGCTCGAGGACGAGATCCGCTCGAACGCCTGGCTCACCGTGCCGGTCGATGACAGCATCATCTTCGCGACGCCCTTCGGGCAGCGCTGGCACGCGGCCGCGCAGCTCCTCGGAATCGACTTCGGGCGCCTCTCGACCCAGGCCGGTCATGCCTGAGGCCCGGGCCGGCACCCATCCGCCCGGCCAGAAGACTCCCGCCGTTGCATTGGGCTTCGACTACGGGGAGCGACGCATCGGCGTCGCCTGCGGCGACACCGTCACCGGGAACGCGCAGCCCGTCGGAGTCGTCGCCGCCCACGGTGGCCGGCCCGACTGGACGGCGCTCGCCCGCCACGTCACCGACTGGGCACCCGGCATCCTGATCGTCGGGGTCCCCTATAATATGGATGGCACTCCCGGCCGCCTGACCGAGGCGGCGCGCGGCTTCGCCGCCGAGCTCGGCGCCAGATTCCGGCTCGGGGTCGTCACCGTCGATGAGCGGCTGTCATCGCGCGAGGCCGGGGACATCCTCCGGCAGCAGCGCGCGAGCGGCGCGCGGGCGCGCCGGATCAGGCCGGGGGACGTCGACGCGACGGCGGCGTGCGTGCTTCTGGAACAATGGCTGCGCGGTCGGGACCGCGCACCCGGCAACGAGTAACGCGCATGCTGCCTTTCAGCCAGTTCGACCGCCACGGACGCCTCCGCCACCTGATCACGCTCGAGGGCTTCTCGGCCGAGCAGATCCGCGAGCTCCTCGAGCGCGCGCAGCACTTCCTGCGACGGCCGGGCGAGCTCGCCGCGCGCGGCCACGCGCTCGCCGGCATCACGGTCGGCAACATCTTCACCGAGCCCAGCACCCGCACGCGCTCCTCGTTCGAGCTCGCCGCGCGGCGCCTCGGCGCGGATGTCATCAACCTCGAGATCATGCTGTCCTCGCGCGTCAAGGGCGAGACCGTGCTCGATACGATCTACACGCTGCAGGCGATGGCCGTGGACGTCTTCGTGATCCGCGATGCCGAGCCCGGCGTCGGGCAGTTCGTGGCCGAGCACGTGCAGGACCACGTCAGCGTCCTCTCGGCGGGCGAGGCGCACCTGTCGCACCCGACTCAAGGGTTGCTCGATGCGCTGACGATCCTGCAGTTCAAGGGGGGGTTTCGCGATCTCGTGGTTGCGGTCGTGGGCGATGTGCGCCACTCGCGGGTCGCGCGCTCCGCGTACCAGGTATTCACGGCGCTCGGCGTCGGCGAGCTGCGGATCGAGGCGCCTGATGCACTGATGCCGGAGACCGCAGAGATGCCAGGCGCCGTGCGCTTCAACTCGCTCGAGGCGGGCATCGCGCATGCGGATGTCGTGATGATGCTGAGGATCCAGAAGGAGCGCATGGCGGACGCCGCGATTCCGGACCCGCACGACTACTTCGCGCGCTGGGGGCTCAACCGGGCGCGGCTCAAGCTCGCCCGTCCCGAGGCGATCGTGATGCACCCCGGCCCCATGAACCGCGAGGTCGAGATTGCCGGGGACGTCGCCGACGGCCCGCAGTCGGTGATCCGCCAGCAGGTCACCAACGGCGTCGCGGTCCGGATGGCGGTGCTCGAGCGGATCATCCAGAACCGGAACCTCCGGCGCGACGCCCGATGAGCGGACCCGCGGCGC
>CAYNCY010000071.1:7554-11573 GCA_964395195.1 uncultured Steroidobacteraceae bacterium | reverse complement strand
CCCGCTAATGGAAGGCGCGTCCGGTCTCTACCAGGCGCTCGGCGTGCGCAAGGACCGCGACAGTTTCGAGCAGCACCGCGCGAGCTTCGATGCGAGCCTGTCCATCCTCGAGCGCCTCGCACCCGGCCCCGCCGACCGCCAGATCATCGAGCGCATCCGGGCGGATGCGACGCTGCTCGCGCAGGCGCTCGATGAGGACGCGCCGGGCTCCCCTGAGCTCGTGCACGCGATCGAGGTGTTCAAGTCAGCGCGCGACTCGGTCGAGGTCCTCCGGCAGCAGACGGGCGCCGACCTCAATTCCGAGCTCGCCGCGGTCCAGAAGATCGCCGCGGAGACCGAGCGCAAGCTCTACTGGCAGGCGGCGGCGCTCGTGCCCGGCACCGCGCTCATCGTGCTCGTGTTCGTCTCGCTCCTCGCACGGCCGATCCGGCAGATCGACCAGGCCATCAGCGAGCTCGGCCGTGGCACGTTCTCCCGGCCCATCGTCGTGCAGGGTCCGAGCGACCTCGAGCGGCTCGGTCGCCAGCTCGAGTGGCTGCGTGCGCGCCTCCTCGACCTCGCGCAGGAGAAGAATCGCTTCCTCAGGCACATGTCGCACGAGCTCAAGACGCCGCTCGCGAACATCCGCGAGGGCACGGAGCTGCTGATGGAAGGCGCGGTGGGCCCTCTTGACGCCAACCAGCGGGAAGTCGCCAACATCCTTCGGGAGAACGGCATCCGCCTGCAGCGGATGATCGAGAACCTCCTGTCGTTCAGCGCCTGGCAGGCCAAGGCGGTCGGCCTTGAGCTCAGCCAGTTTCCGCTTCGCCAGCTCGTGAAGTCGGTGGTCGGCGCCCAGCAGCTCACCGTCGTCGCACACCGCGTCAAGCTCGACATCAAGGTGCAGGACATCGAGATCACGGCGGATCGCGGCAAGCTCCGGCTCATCCTCGACAACCTCATGTCGAACGCCGTCAAGCACACGCCCCGCGACGGCACAATCTTCATCCACGCGCTCAACTACCGCGACCACCTGATCCTCGACGTCGCGGACACCGGTCCCGGCATTCCGAAGGACGACCGCGGCCACATCTTCGAGGCCTTCTACACCGGACGCGCCGAGCAGGCGGGACCCGTGAAAGGCACGGGCATTGGCCTCTCGGTCGTGCTCGAGTTCGTGCAGGCGCACGGCGGGACCATCGAACTCGTCGACGGCGTGCACCCCGGTGCGCACTTCAGGATCCGCCTCCCCGCCCGGCCTGCCGACGTTCGTCCCGAGACCGCAGGCGCCACGGACGCGGCCGCGTGAGCGCGCTTCGCCTTCTCGCCGCCGTCATCGGGGTTGCCCTCCTCGGCGGCTGCTCCGCGCTCAGCGATTCGTTCGCCAAGCCCGCCCACGACCGGCCGGAGCCCGTGATCAACCGTCCGGCCGCGGACGCCGAGGCCGCGCGGGATTACCTCGCCGCGCTGCAGGCGCTGCAGTCGGCGCAGCCTGCCACGCAGGCCGAACTCCTGCAGTCGGCAAAGGGCGCGGCCGAGGCAACGCCGACGACGATGAATCGCCTGCGCTACGCGCTGATGCTGGCGCTGCCCGGGCAGGCGGGGTCCGATCCTGTCGCAGCCCGCAGACAGTTGTCAGAATTATTGGCTAGGCCAGAATCCATGTTGCCCGCCGAGCGTGCGCTCGCGGCGATCATGCTCTCGAGCGTCGATGACCGGCTCGTGCGCATCGCCGAGACGCGCCGGCTCGAGCAGGACGTGAGCCTCAAGGACAAGGACCGTACGGCGGGACTGCAGAAGCGTCTGCAGTCCGAACAGGACGAGAATGCGCGCCTGCGGCGCGCACTCGAGGATGCGCAGAAGAAACTCGATGCGGTGACCGCGGTCGAACGATCAATAACCGGCCGGGGGAACCCGCCGAAACCTTAAGCTTCGAGGCAGAACGCTCATGCAGGCTCTTCGCAAAGACTCCCAGAAACGCCGCGCCAAGATCCTCGCGGTCGACGACGATCCGGGGTTGCTGCGGCTGCTGACCATCCGCCTGCGCTCGGAGAACTACGAGGTCGAGGCCGTGCAGAGCGCCGCCGAGGCGCTCGCGGCGATGGGCCGCTTCCGCCCGGACCTCGTGATCACGGACCTGCGCATGGACCAGATGGACGGCATCGGCCTCCTCAAGGAACTGCAGGCGCGCTGGCCCGGACTCAAGGTGATCCTGCTGACCGCGCACGGCACGATTCCGGATGCGGTGCGCGCGACGCAAAGTGGCGCCTTCAGCTTCATGACGAAGCCCGTCGAGAAGCAGGAGCTCCTCGAGCAGGTGCAGAAGGCGCTCAGGATCTCGGGCTTCCCGACGGTCGATGAGGAGTGGCGCGCCGACATCATCACGCGCAGCCCGCTGATGGAGGAGAAGCTCGGCCAGGCGCACCTCGTCGCCGGCACCGACGCACGCGTGCTCCTGACGGGCGATGCGGGCGTCGGCAAGAAGCTGCTCGGTCGCGCCGTGCACCGCGCGAGCTCGCGCCGCGCGGGGCCGTTCCTCGTGATCAGCTGCAGCGAGGTCGCCGAGAGCGAGCTCGAGACCGACCTCTTCGGCTACGACAACGGCGCGGTGCCGGGCGCCGCGCGCACGCAGCGGGGCCTCCTGCAGGCCGCCGAGGGCGGCACGGTGGTGCTCGAGGAGATCTCGGACCTGCCGGTGTCGCTGCAGGCGAAGCTCGCGCGCACGCTGCAGGAGAACCGGGTGCGCCCCGCCGGCACCGACGAGACCCAGCCGGTCAACGCCCGCATCATGGCGACGACGCGCCAGGACCTGACGCAGCTCATGGTGCAGGGGCGGTTCCGCGAGGACCTCTACTACCGCCTCAACACCGTGCACATCGACATTCCCGCGCTCGCGCGGCGCCGCGAGGACATTCCGCTCCTGGTCGCGCACTTCCTCGAGGAGATCGCGGTCGAGACGGGGGTTCGCAAGATCTATTCGCCCGAGGCGGTGGAATTCCTCGCGACCGCCGACTGGCCCGGCAACGTCCGCCAGCTGCAGGCGGTCGTCCGCCAGAACGCGACGATCGCGCAGACGGCGGTGATCAGCGCCGAGATCGCCGAGCAGGCGGTGGGTGCCGCGAGCGGGCTCCCCTCCTTCGATGACGCGCGCGATGAGTTCACGCGCAACTACCTCGTGCAGATCCTGCAGATCACCGGCGGCAACGTGAGCCAGGCGGCGCGCCTCGCGAAGCGCAACCGCACCGATTTCTACAAACTGCTGTCCCGGCACCAGCTGACGCCGGACGAGTTCAAGGCGCGCTGATCGGCGCCTTGAGACTGCCGCGGAGCACGATCAGGCCGCCGACGACGAGCGGCAGCACCATCAAGAGCTGGTACACGACGGACGCCGCAAGCGCCACGTCCGCAGCGACGCCGAGCGGCTTCAGCGTCACGAGGAAGGCGACCTGGACGGAGCCTGCGTAGCCGGGCGCGTTCGGCAGCAGGAACGCCACCACGATTCCGACCACGACGAGCGCGGCCGCCGCAGCCCCAAGCGACAGGCCGAGGACGAGTCCGCACCCGTAGACGGCAAGCGCGATTGTCAGCCACTGCGCGAGTGACCAGACGAGCACGGCGAGCGCGGTGCTGGGCGATCGCACGGGCTCAAAGCCCGTGAGCGCCGCCGCGAGTTGCCCGAGGAGCCAGGCCCGCGCGCGCGCCGGGAGCGGCGCCGCGAGGGCGGTCATGAGGCGCGTGATGCCACCGGGCGCGACGAGCAGCAGCACGATCGCGATGGCGCCGGCGAGCGCCACCCATGCGATGAGTCGCAGCGCCGTCGCGACTTCGGGCCCCACCACGACCGAGCCGAACGCGAGCGCCCCGAGGATCAGCACGGCGAAGAGATCGAAGACGCGCTCGGCGACGATCGATGACAGCACCGCAACCGCCGGCCGGCCGGCGCGCCGCTGCAGCGCAATCGCGCGCACGAACTCACCCGAATGCGGCACGAGCGCGTTGAGCGCGAGCCCCGCGAGCACCGGGGGCCAGAGGGGCGGCAG
>CAYNCY010000071.1:0-7454 GCA_964395195.1 uncultured Steroidobacteraceae bacterium | reverse complement strand
GCACGAGCGCGTTGAGCGCGAGCCCCGCGAGCACCGGGGGCCAGAGGGGCGGCAGACCCTCCCCGGCCCGGATGCCGAGCAGGAGGCGCCAGCGCGCGGCCTTGGCGAGCACGAAACCCGCGGTCGCCACGAGCACGAGTATCCCGCCGCCACCCCAGTGCCCGGCCGCGAGCAGGTGCGCCACCGCCGCCGGCGGCGTGCCGCGAAAGGCGAGCGCCAGGAAGACACCGCCGACCGCGAGGCCAAGCGCGATCGCGACCAGCCGCGAGGCCGATGGCGTCACGGCGATCGCGGCTCAGGCGTAGAAGGCACGAATGGTTTCCACGACGTACTCGAGCTGGGCCGGCGCGAGCTCGGCGTAGACCGGGATCGCGAGCGTCTCCTTCGCCGCTGCCTCCGAGGCCGGGCAGTCACCCTCGCGCCCGCCGAGGTACGCGAAGCACGGCTGCAGGTGCAGCGGCACCGGGTAGTAGATCTCGCAGCCGATCTCGCGGTCGATGAGATGCGCGCGCAGCCGATCCCGGTGCGGTGCGCGGATGACGAACTGGTTGTAGATGTGCCGGTAGCCTGGCACCGCGTGCGGCAGCGTGACGGTCGAGGACAGCCCCGCAGAGGCAAAGAGCTTCGCGTAGAGAGCGGCGTTGCGCTGGCGCCCTTCGGTCCAGGCATCGAGGTGGCGGAGTTTCACGTTGAGGACCGCCGCCTGCAGCTCGTCGATGCGGAAGTTGCCGCCGATCAGCGAGTGGTAGTACTTGGGCTTGCCGCCGTGCACTCGGAGCACCCTGAGGCGCTCGGCGAGCTCCGCATCCTGCGCGGTGCACAGGCCCGCATCGCCGAAGGCACCGAGGTTCTTGCTCGGGAAGAACGAGAAGCAGCCGATCTCGCCGAAGCTGCCCGCCCGCCGGCCGCCTGCGCCTTCCGCACCGATCGCCTGCGCGGCGTCCTCGATCACGGCGAGCTTGTGCCGGCGCGCGATCTCGAGGAGCGCGGGCATGTCCGCGCACTGGCCGTAGAGGTGCACCGGCATCAGCGCCTTCACGCGTCCGCCGGTCGTGCGGTTGATGAGCCCCTCGGCGCGGCTCTCGCATTCCTCGGCAATGAAGCGCGCGACCGCCGCGGCACTCACGTTGTAGGTCGTCGGGTCGATGTCGACGTACACCGGGCGCGCGCCAACCCGCGCAACCGTCCCGCCGGTCGCGAAGAACGAGTACGGCGAGGTGATGACCTCATCACCCACCCCGATATCGAGCCCCATCAGTGCGAGCAGGAGCGCATCGGTGCCCGAGGACACGCCGATGCCGTGCGCGCAGTTCGAGTAGCGGGCGATCGAGGCCTCGAGCGCCAGCACCTCCGGCCCCAGGATGAAGGTCTGCGAGTCGCAGACGCGCTCCAGGATCGGCGCAAGTTCGGCCTTGAAGGCCTGGTATTGCGGCTTGAGGTCGAGAAGCGGTACGCGCATCGAAGGGCCCCCGAGTCGAGCAGGATTGGATGGGTGCCCACGCGCCCGCCGCGCATTGTCGGACATGTGGGCAGCGCTTGCCACCCGGCAGCGTGACCGGCTGCCGGTCGCGCCACGCGACGACCGCGTTAAACTCAAGCGCTGCCGCCAGGGACCGAAACGGATGATGGAAGTCGGAACCGTCGTGATTGGAGCCGGAGTCGTCGGACTCAGCGTCGCGCGTGCGCTCGCAGCGTCCGGCCGCGACGTGCTCGTGCTCGAAGCGGCCGCGCAAGCCGGCACCGAGACCAGCAGCCGCAACTCCGAGGTCATCCATTCGGGCCTCTACTACCCAACCGGCTCGATGAAGGCTCGGCTGTGCGTCTCCGGGCGCGAGCAGCTCTATGCCTACTGCGAATCGCGCGGTGTCCCGCACCGGCGCACGGGCAAGTACATCGTCGCCGCGACCGAGGCGGAGCTGCCCGTGCTCGAGGGCTATCGCACGCAGGCGATCGTCAATGGCGTCGGCGACCTGCCGTGGCTTGCGCTGTCGGAGCTGCGTCGCGAGGAGCCTGCACTTGGCGTCGCGGGCGGCATCCACTGCCCCGCGACCGGCATCATCGACAGCCACTCACTCATGCTCTCGTTCATCGGCGACATCGAGGCCGCGAACGGCGCGCTCGCGTACCGCAGCCGCGTTCTCGGCGGTCGGCGCGACACGGACGGGTTCGTGCTCGAGGTCGATGGCCTCGGCGAGCCGCTTCACTGCCGTGAGCTCGTAAACTGCGCGGGCTTGAGCGCCCCTGCCATCGCGCGCACGCTCAAGGACTGCGCCGAGCACCTCGCGCCGACGGCGTATTTCGCACGCGGCCACTACTTCTCGCTGGCCGGGGCGCCACCGTTCCGGCGCCTGATCTATCCGGTCGCGGAGCCGGGCGGCCTCGGCGTGCACGTGACCCTCGACCTCGAGGGGCAGGTGCGCTTCGGCCCCGACGTCGAGTGGGTCCCGAAGGTGCGCTACGAGTTCGACGCCACGCGCCGCGGGCGCTTTGCGGCGGCGATCCGGCGTTACTTCCCGGGCATCGTCGAAGAACGTTTGCAGCCGGCCTACGTCGGGGTGAGACCGAAGATTTCGGGACCGGGCGAGCCCGCCGACGACTTTCGGATCGACGGACCGAAAACCCACGGCGTCGCCGGCCTCGTGCAGCTCTACGGCATCGAATCGCCCGGCCTCACCTCGAGCCTCGCGCTCGGCGCCGAGGCCGTCCGGGCGCTCGAAGGCGCCTGAACGGCCGCGAGCGGGCGCTCGCGCCCCTCTCCCCTCTAGGGTGCCTTCGGCGTGGCCCTGGCCGCGGCGGGCGCGCGGACACTGCCTGACTGGCGCAGGCGGAACGCAACGATTGAGCGCCCGGTCAGGTAGGCGACGTACTGCTGGTCACCGCTGAGATAAGTGATGGGACCCGCGGCGACGCGGCCACCCGCCTCGAAGGACCAGAGCTGCTTGCCGGTCGTCGAGTCGAATGCGAACAGCGACTCGCGATCGGCGCCGAAGACGAGGCCCGCATCGGTGCTGAGGACGCCGGAAGCCAGCGCCCAGTCCTTGCGGTCCGCGAAGCGATGCTCCCAGAGCTGCTTGCCGCTCGCGGCGTCGACCGCCCGCACGGCCGTGTAGTGGTTGGTCGCCGGCACGTTCATCGTGAAGCCGCCGGTGTAGAGCTCGCCTGCCTCGTACTTCTGCGGTGCCAGCACGAAGACGCTCGCGCGCTCGAGCACCGGAATGAAGACGATCTGCCGCTGCTCGTCGTAGGACGGCGACCACCAGTTCGTGGCGCCGGCCACGGACGGGCGCACCACCTGGCCCTCGCGTGAAGGGTCGAGCTTTGGGATCAGTTTCGGTTTGCCCGAGTCATCGATGCCCTCGGCCCACGTCTGGCTCGCGAACGGGGCGGCGTGCACGAACTTGCCGGTGTCCCGGTCGAGCACGTAGTAAAAGGCGTTGCGGTTCGCCCAGAGGAGCGCGTTCGCGGGTCCACCCTTGTTGTCGAGGTGGCCGAGCAGCGGGATCTGCGCCGAGTCCCAGTCGTGACTGTCGCGCGGCGTGAACTGGAAGTGCCATTTCAGCGCGCCGTTCGAGGGATCGAGCACGATCACCGAGTTCGAATAGAGGTTGGTCGCGTTCGGTTCCTTCGGCACGTAGTTCGGCGAGGGATTGCCGACGCCCCAGAAGAGCTCGTTCTTGATCGGGTCGTAGGAGCCCGTCAGCCAGGTGGGTGCCCCACCCCTCTGCCAGGTGTCGCCCACCCATGTCTCGCTCGCGGGCTTGCCCGGCTCCGGGACCGTGTAGAAGCGCCAGATGCGTACCCCAGTGCCAGGGTCGTACGCATCGAGGAAGCCGCGGATCCCAAACTCGCCGCCAGCGACTCCCGTGATGATCTTGCCCTCGAGGGCGAGCGGCGCGCCGGTGATGCTGTATCCCGCCTGGTAGTCGGCGATCTTGTTGTCCCACAGCAGGGCGCCCGTCTTCCGGTCGAGCGCGAGCAAATGCGCATCCAGCGTCGCGACGAAGAGCCGATCGCCCAAGATCGCGACGCCACGGTTCGAGCGGACGCAGCAGAGCGCGACGTCGTCCGGCGAGCGGCGGCGGAACGACCAGATGACGCGGCCGGTGGCCGCATCGAGTGCGGTGACGATGCCGCCGGGGTCGGTCACGTACATGGCCCCGCCGCGAACGATCGGCGTCACCTCGAGGTACTTCTCCTTCTCCTCGAGGTTGAGCTGGCGGATCCAGGCGACTTCGAGGGAGCCGATGTTGTCGGCGCGGATCTGGCTGAGCGAACTGTGGCGCGCGCTCGAGTAGGTGCCCGAGTAGGTGAGCCACTCGGCGCCGGTTGCGTGCAGTGCGGCGATCTCCGAATACGTGACGGGAGCGCCCCAGCCTGCATCGGGCGGAATGATCTGATCATCGACGACCGCGTGCGACCGCTGCCGCAGCGTCTCGATGTAATGGACCGTCCGCCATAAGTCCGCGAACTCGAGGTGCGGATGCGCCCGCATCGCGGTCGAGGGCACGCCACTGCGGATCGTCCGGAAAATGGACCAGTCGCTCGCGAGGCGCGCCGACTCCGTGCCGAGCAGCGACGGGCCCGCCGGGCCGCCGCTCGCGTTCGAGCCGTGGCACTGCGAGCACTCCGCGTCGAAGACCTGGTGGCCGCGGGCCGCGTCCTTCTCCGTGTTCCAGGGGTTGTTGACCGCGACTTCGAGACGGACGCCGCCGGCCACGGGCAATAGCCAGAACGGGCTGCCCGGACTGACCATGCGCAAGAGATCCCCCCACTGGGCATCGTCGTGCTGACCCTGGAGGCGCTGCCGGATGACTTCGAGCCGCCAGCGCACACCCGGCACCGCATACCCGAGCGCAATCGCGATGAACGGCAGCGCGAGGACGGCGCTGATCAGCCAAAGACGCTTGCGCGGAGTCATGTCCGACCTTTTGGAAAGGAGATTCCGGGGTGAGCTCCGGGCATCGTGCGCATGCACGCCGCGCGTGCCGCGCGGCGTCGATGTTCAGGCACGATGCGGGGCGGCGCGCGCCGTGCGCCCGCCGCTACGGAAAGCGACGGAACACCGGCTTGACGGGACGACCGACCAGGTAGCGATCGACTCCCTCGTCCAGCGCGCGCCGATACACCCACAACGCCTCGCTCACTGCATCGACCGTAAGACGCACGTCAGCCTCGCTGTGCGAGTAGCTGATCGCGAACGAAGGCGCCAGTATTCCACGTCGAATGGTTTCTTGCAGAAAAAGCGTTCGAAATGGCTGACTTGGCCGCTTCTGTTCATCAAGTGTCCCATACAGCAGGCAGCTTGAGCGACCACCGAGCGTGAAGTGATCCTCGAGCTTGAGTTCCGCCACCGTCGCCGCGATGCCGGCACGCAGCTGGTCGCCGCGCGCGTACAGAGTCTCGATCACGGGCTCGCTCTGGTACGTCTTGATGACGGCGATCGCGGCCGCCAGGGCGTGCGTTTCAGCGCCGTGGGTGGTCGAGAGCAGGAAGACGCGCTCGTGCGAGTGGTTGACCCCGCCGAGCTGCATGAACTCGCGCTTGCCGGCGAGCGCCGAGACGGCGAAGCCGTTGCCGAGCGCCTTGCCGAACGATGAGAGGTCGGGCGTGACGCCGTAGAGGTGCTGGGCGCCGTTCATGTGCCAGCGGAATCCCGTGATCATCTCATCGAGCACGAACAGGGCGCCCTCGGCGCGACAGAGCGCGTGCACGCGCTCGAGGTACCCGTCGGCCGGCTCCTCGGCCTTCGCGGCCTCCATCACGACGCAGGAGATCTTGCCGGGGTGCTCCGCAAACAGCGCCTCGAGCGAGGCGAGCGAGTTGTACTTGAACTTGACGGTGTGCGTGCGCACCCACTCCGGGATCCCGGCCGGCATGCCGGTCGTGCCGATGAACCAGTCGCTCGATGAGAAGAACGGGTGGTCGCCGCAGATCGCGACCATGTCGCGGTTGGTATGGGCGCGCGCGAGCTTGACGGCGCCGTCGAGGGCCGCCGAGCCGTCCTTGGTGAACTTGACCATGTCGGCGCCGCGGATGAGCCCGAGGAAGGCCTCCGCCGCCTCGACCTCGATCGCGGCCGGGCGCACGAAATTCGCACCAAACTGGAGCTGCCTCTGCACCGCGTCCGTGACCGGGCGGAAGGCATGCCCAAGCGACACGGCCCTGAGCCCCATGCCGTACTCGATGAATTCGTTGCCATCGACGTCCCAGACGTGGCAGCCCTGGCCGCGGACGATGAACCCGGGTGCCGCCTCCGGGAACTGGTCGTCACCCTTCGCGTAGGTGTGACAGCCCCCGGGAATGATCTCGTGCGCCCTCGTGCTGAGCGCGGCGCCCCGCGCGTAGCTCTTCGGCGTGTCGTTGGCGTCAGATGCAGATTTTGCGCGCATGAAAAGCCTCGGCGAAGCCACTCGGGGCCTGGCACTCGATGCCCCGCAACCTGAGCAGGGCCTGGAAGGTATCCGGCGTGAACCACGCCTTCGAACGCTGCGTGCCGAACTCGCGCATCAGGTGCTCGACCTTGCGACGCGCGGTTGCGGCCTTGAGCGGCAGGTAGACGTTCGGGTGGCCGAGGTCGCCCTCGTATTTCGGGATCTCGTACTCGAGGATCGTGTGGTTGCGCCAGGTGTTCCAGGTGAGCTCGGCAACCAGCCGGTGGTCCTGGTGGCGGTCCTCGAGCCGGTGCGTGAACACGACGTCGGGCACGGGTCCCTTCTTCAGCTGCTCGAAGTAGTCCTTGACCGCGGTGTGCGTCGCCGGGAAGTAGCCGTCGCGAAAGCCGCCCAGCACGATCTCGGTGCGCGCGAAGCGCCCGAGGAGGCGCGTCGCGCTGCGCCGCGCCTCGGTCGCCCGCTCCCCGATCGCCGAGAGCACGACGAAGCGCACGTGGGCGCGCGGGTAGCGCGCTCCGAGCTCGAGCAGCGCCCCGGCGCAGCCGATCTCGAGATCGTCGCTGTGCGCGCCGATGCAGAGGAACCGCAGCGGCCGGCCGCGTGGCACCCGGGGCAGGAAATCAAGCATTCGGCGCGGCCTTCTTCCAGACCATCCACGGGCACTTGCCGCGGGCCTCCATGCGGTCGAAGGCGATCTTGTCCTTGAGCGTGTCCATCGACTGCCAGAAGCCCGGATAGCGGAAGACACCGAGCTTGCGTTTCTCGATCAGGCGCTGGAACGGCTGCTCCACCAGCTCCTCGCCCTCGTTGATGTGATCGTAGATCTGGCTGCGCAGCACGAAGTAGCCGCCGTTGATCCAGAAATCCGTATCGTTGAGCGCGCCGAAACCGGCGACGTAACCGGCGTCGTCAACCTTGACGGTGTGGAAGCTCTGCGCGCTGCGGACCGCGGCGAAGGTCGCGATCGCATCACGCTTCTTGAACTCCGCGATGTGCTGATCGAGCGGCAGGTCCGAAAGGCCATCGGCGTAGTTCGCGAGGAACATCTCCTCGTTCTTGACG
>CAYNCY010000070.1:0-11665 GCA_964395195.1 uncultured Steroidobacteraceae bacterium | reverse complement strand
GTCGGCGGGACACGGGGCACACGTTCGTCTGCGGCCCGACCGGCTCCGGCAAGACGGTCTTTGTCGGCTTCTGCATCAGTCTGCTGCTAAAGCACGGCGCCACGCAGGTGATCTTCGACAAGGATCGTGGCCTAGAGATCCTCGTACGCGCGCTCGGCGGCGTGTACTTGAGCTTCAAGCGCGGCCGGCCGACGGGCTGCAATCCGCTGCAACTCGCGGCGACACCCGCGAGCCGCGCATTCCTGCGCCGCTGGCTGCTGCTGCTCGTCGACAGGCCGTCGCGACCGCTCACGGTCCGGGAGGAGGCCGAGATCGACCAGGCCCTGACGGGCGTGCTCGCGCTCGATCCGGCTGCGCGCCGCCTGTCGCGGGTGCTCGAATTCCTCGACCCCACGACTCCGGATGGTCCGCACGCACGCCTGGCGCGCTGGTGCGTCGGTACCGACGGCGAGTTCAGCGCGGTGTTCGACGCATCCACCGACCGGATCGCGCCGCTGCTCGGCCGGAACACGATCGTCGGATTCGACATGACCGACGTACTGGATGACGCCACCGTGCGAGGACCGCTGACGCTCTATCTCTTTCACCTGCTCGAGACGCTGCTCGACGGTCGCCGCCTGGTGGCGTGGCTCGATGAGTTCGCGAAGCTGGTCGGCGATGCGGCGTTTCGTGAGCTTGCGAGCGACGGTACAAAGACCTGGCGCAAGCGCAACGGCGTGATGGCCTTCGCGACGCAGAGCCCGAACGACGTCCTGGCGAGTCCGCTCGCGCGCACGCTGATCGAGCAGACCCCGACCAAGATCTTCTTCCCCAACGCCGACGCGCATCGACGCGAGTACGTCGACGGTTTCGGACTCACCGAGCGCGAATTCGAGCTCGTGAGCACCGAGCTGACACCGGGTTCGCGGCGATTCCTGGTCAAGCAGGGCAGGGAAAGCGTCGTGGCGGAGCTCGATCTCAAGGGATTCGCGCCGGAGCTGCGCGTGATTTCGGGCCGGTCGGCCACGGTGCTCGAGGTCGAGCAGCTGATCGAGCGATTGGGCACGGCGCCGGGCGCCTGGCTACCGACATTCCTGGGTGACCACCAAACGGACAAGGGAGATGTTTCATGACGTCCAGAAGACTCGCAGTTCGGCGCCTGGCGGCGACAGCGATTTGCGCGATGGGGCTCGCGGCGGCGCCCGCCCACGCGATCATTCCGGTAATCGACATCGCCGCCATCCAGACGCTCGTACAGGAGATCACCGCCTGGGCGGAGCAGCTACGCGGCATGCAGCTCCAGCTCACGCAGATGCAACAGACCTACGCGTCCATGACGGGCCTGCGCGGCATGGAACAGGTGCTGCGAGTGTCGACCGCCGCGCGAAACTACCTGCCACCCGACTGGAGTACGCTCGAGGCGAGCATCGCCGGGGCGGCAACGGCCTATCCGCAGATTGCCGCCGCCGTGCGCGCGCAATCGAGCGCCAATTCAGTCCTGACGAACGCCGACCTCGAGCGCTTCTCGGCGCCACTGCAGGCGCTCCTCGCCAACCAGCGGCAAGGCGCCGCGGGCGACCAGACGCTGAGCCGGCTGGCGTACGCAACCTCCAGTGACCGCTTCACCTCGCTTGCGACGCTGATAGATCGCATCGGCGCAACGCCAGATGGAAAGGCAATAGCGGAGCTGCAAGGTCGCATCGAGGCGGAGCAGGCCATGCTTGCGAACGACGGGCTCAAGCTCGCCGCTCTCGCGCAAAGCTCGACGGCGGAAGCGGCGGCTCGGGCTCTCAGCGTCCGCGAGCAGGTCGTCGCGAACCACGGCTCGTTCGCCGCGCGGTTCCAGCCGACGCCGCCGGCGCCGTAATGCTGTTCCAGACCTTTTGGACGTGGCTGAGTGCACGCCTGGCCACCTACATCAGCGTGCACCTGGCCATGACCGCAGCGGCGATCGAGCCGGCCGCGGTCACCATCGCCGTCATCTACGTGATGGTGTGGGGCTACCTGCAGCTGCGCGGGCAGGTCGAGCAGCCGCTCCTCGAGGGCGCGGTGCGGATGCTCACTCTGGTCGCCGTCTTCGGCATCGGCCTCAACCTGTGGCTTTACCACGACCTGATCGTCGACACGTTCTTCACGGCACCGGCGCAGCTGGCCGCTCAGCTGGTCGGGGCCTCCGACCCCGTGACGATCATCGACACGATCTGGGATCGCGGCGGCGTAGCAGCCGGAAGTCTCTGGGACAAAGGCGGCCTGCTCGCGGGCGACGTCGGGTTCTATTTCGCAGCGATAGCGATCTACCTGCTCGTCGGGGCGGTGTGTGTCTACACGATGTTTCTGATCTCGTTGTCTCGCGTTGCGCTTGCGGTACTGCTCGCGCTTGGACCCCTCTTCATCGTGCTCGCTCTGTTCGGAGGGACGCGCCGCTACTTCGACGCGTGGCTCCAGGAACTCGCGAACTACGCGCTCGTGACCGTGCTCACTGTGCTGCTCGCCGCACTGATGCTCGACCTCGTTGAAGCCTACGCGACGCAAACCGCTGCCCGCGGCAGCGCGATCCTCACAGTCGACGCATTGAACCTGCTGCTCGTGTGCGGGCTGGTTGCGCTCGTACTGCGGCAAGTCCTGCCCATTGCCGCGCGCCTCGCCGGCGGTGGCGCGCTTTCGACCTTCGGTGCGCTGGCGGGAGTCAGGCGAGCCGGAGCGGGGATCGCCTTTGCAGCCGGCAATCGGGCCGCATTCGAGTATCACCGGCGTGAGATCAAGCATCTCCCGCCCGCGTGGCGACCGCCGGCCGAATAAAACCGAGGAGATAAGTTGTGAAACCGCTAGTCGTGTTTGCTTTCCTTCTGGCCCTGGTCGGCACGTCGGGGTGCGCCGCGCATCGCGGCCCGCCGCAGTGCCACGGGGCATTTACTCCAATCAACTTCGCGAACGAGGACAGCCGCCGTGGTTAAGGAGGCCGAAAGCTATTTTGCCGAAGCGGCACGCTGGGAGTTCGACCGGGCGGCGTCGCTCAACAGGTCCGCGCGCCGCGCGTGGATCGTCGCGGCAACCGGCTGCGGGACGACATTGCTCGCGATCGCCGCCATCCTGTTCTTGATGCCGCTCAAGCGTGTCGATCCGTTCGTGGTGCGCGTCGACTCTTCGACGGGCATCGTCGACGTCGTGCCCGGGTACGCAGGGACCGAGGAGCTGCCCGAGGCGGTCGTGCGCTACCTCGTGACCCAGTACGTGATGGTGCGCGAGCGATTCGTACCGGCTATTGCCGAGGCGGACTACGATCAGGTGGGCGCATACCACACCGCGGCCATGAACCAGGCCTGGGCGGCGAAGTGGGCGAGGACCAACCCGGAGTCGCCGCTCAATCGCTACGCCGACGGCAGCAACGTGCACGCGCAGGTCCAGTCGGTGTCGTTCCTCAAGCACATTCGCGGCGGACCGGACCTGATTCAGGTCCGATTCCTGTCGGCACTCAAGCGCAATGGCGCTGGAACCGAGGAGCGCACGCATTTCGTTGCGACGCTGCAGGCGTCCTACGGGCCGCCCTCGTCGGACGTTCGGTTGCGCGCGCTCAACCCGCTCGGATTCAAGGTGCTCGAGTACCGGCGCGAGGCGGAAGCTGTCGAACCTGAAACAACCGCACCCTCGAACGGGCCGCTGCCCGCGCCCGCGCCCGCGCCCGCGCCCGCTCACGCGGCGGGCACGCCGTGACGGCGCGTGGGACCTGGCGGAGGCGGGCACCGGCGCTGGTGCGCAGCCTGCGTGCTTTGGCGTTCCTCGCGCCGCTCCTCGGTGGTCCAGCGGCGCACGCGGAGGAGGAGTCGCGTCTGCGGACTCTCGACTACAGCCCCGGCATGGTCGTGCCGGTCACGGGGTTCGTCGGATACCACATCCACTTCGAGTTCGCTCCCGACGAGCGTTTCGTCACGCTCGGCGCCGGCGACACAAGCCTCGTCGATGTCGGCAGCGAAGCAAACCACCTTCTCTTGAAGCCACGACAGGCCACGACAGGAACTAACCTGACGATTCTCACGAACCGACGCGCCTACTTCATCGACTTCCGTGCACTTGCTCGCGCGCCGCGCGCCGGCGAGCTCGTCTACTCCGTCACCTTCAGGTATCCGCTCGAGGCACGAGGCGACGGCGTCCCCCGGCCACCGGACGCGGGGCGGGAGCTGGGAGCGTTGCCGCGTGCCATCAATCGGGACTACTGGTTTTGCGGTAACCCCGCGCTGCGCCCCTCGAGCGCGGCGGATGACGGCTCGCAGGTTCGGCTGACGTTCCCGTCGCGCATGGAGCTTCCCGCGATCTACGCCGCCGCCGCCGACGGCTCGGAGTCGCTGGTCAATTCCCACGTCGAAGAGGACACCATAGTGCTCCACCGCGTTGCCGCACGTTTCGTTCTGCGGCGCGGCCGCCTGGTGGGCTGTCTCGTGAACCGCGCGGCAGACGACAACGTGCCGCGCATCCGCAGCGGCACCGTCCAACCGTCAATCGAGCGCACGACGCGAGAGGTGGAACCATGAACGCCGAAGAACCCCTGAACGCGGAGCGAACCGTGGCACAGGTGGCGCAGACGCAGTCGCGATCGATCCGGCTGCAGAGGCGCCTCGCCCTGATACTGGTCGGTGTCGTCGGACTGGGCGTGCTGACCTGGTACTACCTCCACCTGGCGGACACGGCGCGGGCGACTCCCGCCGCGCAAAAGTCCGCTCAGGCGAGTGTCGCCTCCGAGATGAAGCTGCCGCCGCTCCACTGGGCGGACCCACCCGTTGTTCACCCGGCGGCGGCGTCTCAGGCCGACCGCACGGCGGAGGAGCCGAGCCCGGCGCCGAGCGCCGGGGACCTGCCGACGGCTACGGCCCTCGTCGCTCCGCCCGGTCCGGCGACGGCTCGTGTGCGCTCGTCCATTGGGCCGATGAACGCGGCGTCCCCAGTGCTCCTGCGCGGGTCAGGTGCGGACAGCGCAAGCGCGCCGATCACCTCGCCATCGAACTCGCTGGCCTCGCTGAACTCGCTGCTAGCCGGCGAGTCAATCGCGTCCCCCGATCGGCCGACGCCCGCGCCGCCCGCACTATCCCCGCTTGGCGCTGCTCTCGTCCCCACGGTCACGACTCCCGTCGAAGCCGCCATTGTGCCCAGTCGGCGCTGGTTGCTTCCGAAAGGCTCGTTCCTCGACTGCACGCTCGAGACGGCGATCGACTCGACGCTGCCCGGCATGACGACCTGTGTGCTCGCTGTCGATGTCTTCGGTGCGGACGGCCGCGTCGTGCTGCTCGAGCGCGGCACCAAACTGGTGGGAGAGACGCGGGCCGACATACGGCCGGGCCAGGCGCGCGTCTCGGTCCTCTGGTCCGAGGCGCGGACGCCAACGGGAGTCGTCGTGGCGCTCGCCTCGCCCGGTACCGACGACCTCGGCCGCGCCGGAGTGCCGGGCCGGGTCGACAACCATTTCGCGGCGCGCTTTGGAGCTGCCGTGCTCCTCTCGGTGATCGACGGCGCCGTCAGCGCGATGGTCGCGCGCGAACAGGGCTCCGCGGGGGTGGTCTACAACGCGCAAGGTTCGCGCGACGTTGCCACTGACGCCCTTCGCGTCACCATCGGCATCCCGCCGACCATCACCGTCGCGCCCGGGGCACGCGTCCAGGTCCTCGTCGCGCGTGACATCGACTTTAGGAGTGTCTACCGCCTGGTCTCACGTGCCGGAGGCTGAGGGGGTCGACGGCGACGGCGCGTCGTCACTTGAACACTTCAGCCGTCCGCTCGCGCTGCTGCTCGCGGATCCGGGGGTGACTGAGCTTTGTCTGCAGCGGCCCGGCGAGATCCTGCTCGAGCGCGCAGGCGGCTGGGAACGGCTTAGCGTTCCCTGGGCGACCGGTGCCTGGGCGCGGCATTTTGCGCGTCTTGTCGCGACCGCCACCGACCAACGGATCGGCGCGCCGACGCCGTTGCTGTCAGCGGCACTGCCGACGGGTGAGCGCGTGCAAATCGTGCTGCCACCCGCAACTTGGCCGGATCGAGTCGTGCTCGCGATCCGTCGTCCGAGTAGCCAGGCCTGGTCGCTCGATCAGCTCAGCAGCACCGGAGTCTTCGCGGCATGTCGAGCGCCAACGACGACCGCAGACGCCGCGTTGGACGGGCTGCGCTCGAAATTCGCGGCGGGTGACTGGCACGGCTTCCTCGCCTCCGCGGTGCACCAACGACTGAATATTCTGGTCTCGGGCGCGACCGGGTCCGGGAAGACCACGCTGACGAAGGCATTGATACTGGAGATCCCGCCCGACGAGCGCCTGATCAGCATCGAGGACGCTCCGGAACTGCGATTCGACGGGCGCGCCAACGTCGTTCGCCTGTTCTACTCGAAAGACGATCAGGGAATCGCGCGCGTGACGCCGAAGCAACTGCTCGAAGCGTCGTTGCGACTCCGTCCCGACCGCATCTTGCTCGCTGAGCTGCGCGGCGAGGAGGCGTACCACTTCCTGCGAAACGTCAGCTCCGGCCACCCGGGTTCGATCACAAGTATCCACGCGGGCAACGCTTCGCTCGCCTTCGAGCAACTAGCGCTCCTGGTCAAGGAGAGTGGCCCCGGTCGCGAAATGGCATTCGCCGACATCCATCGGCTGCTCCGCCAGATCGTCGACGTCGTCGTCCACTGCGAGCGCGTCGCCGGACGGCGCCGCGTTGCCGAAGTCTGGTGGCGCGACGCGCGAGTCGCAGACTCCGTTACGGGACCGCCGCCGCGGCCGGAGGAATGAATGCGATCTCGCGAACCGGCAGGGTCGCGATCGCTGCAACGGCCGCCAGCAGCATGTCGAGGCCCCAGATCCAGTGGTAGTTGCCGGTTAACGACACAGCGATCCCGCCGAGCCACGCGCCGAAGAACCCGCCGGTCTGGTGCGAGAGAAATGTGAGGCCGAACAGCGTCGATACGTGCCGTGACCCGTAGAGCTTGCTCACAAGACCCGCCGTGAGTGGCACCGTCGCGAGCCACGTGAGCCCAAGAACGGCCGCAAACAAATAGAGCGTCCACAGCGTTTTCGGGGACATCAGGTAGACCCCGATCGCGAGCACACGTGTCGCGTACACCGCGACCAGCAGCATCCTGAGTGGCATCCGTCGCGACAGCCACCCGACCGACAGCGTGCCGACGACATTCATGAGTCCGATCAGGCCGAGTGCCGCTCCTGCCGCGGAACCGGACAGACCGCAGAGCGCGACTTCGCTCGGCAGATGGGTCACGAGAAACGCGATGTGAAATCCACACGTGAAGAAACCGAGGTGGAGGTACCAGTAACTGCGGCTCGCGAATGCGGGGCGCAGAAGCTCGCGAAGTGGCGTAGCGGGCTCCCTGGCGGCGTCAATCGCCTCGCTCGCGCTCGACCCGACGGCCGGCCGTGCGATCAGGAGTGTCAGCAGCGCCGCGCCTGCCAGCGTCCACATGCCGGCGGCCCAGCCGGCCGCAGCGATGATCGCCTGCGAAAGCGGCGCGAAGATCAATTGTCCGATCGAACCGCCCGCGTTGATCCAGGCCGCAGCCATGGGTTGGTGCGGGGTCGGTACGCGGCGCGCAACGGCGCCGATCAGGAGCGCAAAGCTGCCGGCCCCGCAGCCCACGGCAGACAGGACACCAAGCGATGCGAGGAGCCCGCCGGCCGAAGTGAGAAACGGGGTGATCGCGAGGCCGGTCGCCAGTACGAGCCCCCCCAGCAGAACGACGCGCAGTGTGCCGATGCGCTCCGCGAGGATGCCGAACGCGGGCTGCGACGCACCCCAGAAAAACTGCCCGACGGCCAGGATCAGGCTGATCGTCTCGATCCCGAGGCCGGTCGCTGCGAGCGGACGCACGAAGAGACCGAGCGACTGGCGCGTACCGGTCGTGATCGCGAGGAGTGTCGCACTCGCGAGCACCGCGACCCAGGGCATCGAAGCGGGCGACCGAGATGCGCGGGTCATGGGGACGGGCCTTGGGTCGAACGGCGTCGACAGACAAGCAGTAAGACGCTCTGCACGCTCAACGGCTCCGGGACGTCTGTGCGAGAGATGGCACGGGAAGGCCGGTCGCCGATTCGATGGCAACTGCCGCGCGGAAATTCTATCGTAGCGCACATGCAACGCGATATTGACGCTCGGCGGTCGGTGCCGCCCCTGACGCTGGCGTGCCTGGCGGCGACCTGGTTGATCTGGGGATCGACATACCTCGCGATCCGGTTCGCGCTGGCCGGCTTCGCGCCCTTTTTCATGATGGGAAGCCGTTTCGTGGTCGCGGGCGGCGCGCTGTTCATCTGGATGTGGTGGCGTGGTGCGGAGTTGCCGGGGCCGCGCCAGTGGCGCAATGCCGCGTTGGTCGGCGCGCTCATGCTTGGCTGCGGCATGGGGTGCACGGCCATTGCCGAGCAGACCGTCGGGTCTGGACTGGCGGTTGCGTTCATCGCGGTGACGCCAATCCTGATGGTGGTGCTGAACATGGCCTATGGCGTCTACCCCGGGCGAATCGAGACGATCGGTGTCCTGACCGGCCTCGCCGGGGTCCTGATGCTGACGCAGGGAACGGGCTTCAAGGCTTCGACCGGTGGACTGGTCGCGATGCTGATCGCCTGCTCCGGCTGGTCGCTCGGCAGTGTCCTGAGTCAGCGCCAGTTCCCGCTCGCAATGGGCGCCGTCGGCTTTGCGAGCGAGATGCTCTGCGGCGGAGTCTTGCTGCTGGCGCTCGCGTTGATTCGCGGCGAGCCGGTCACGCTGTCAGCGCCAGCCGGAGCGTGGATCGCGTGGGTCTACCTGACGACGTTCGGGTCGCTTATCGCCTTTAACGCCTACATGTACCTGCTCGGACACGCCTCGCCCAGCCTTGCCGCGAGCTACACCTACGTGAATCCCATCATCGCGATGCTGCTTGGTGTCGCAATCGGCGGCGAACAGATCGCGACGTGGGAGTGGCTGTCGGCCGGGGTCACGCTCGGCGGAGTCGTCATCCTGTTCGTCGGTCGTCATCGACCGGCGGCGGCGACCTGACGGCGCGCCGCGCCGGGGCTGCAACGAATGCACGTGATTCGCGCGACCGAGTACCGGCGCATGCCATGGAAGAACGGGGGCGGCGAGACGGCGGAGATCGCCATTGCGCCACTCGGTTCCGGGCTGCAGGAGTTCGACTGGCGCATCAGCATCGCGCGCGTTGACGGCGACGGACCATTCTCGGTGTTCGACGGAATCGATCGAACGCTGACCATCCTGCGCGGGGCGGGCATGTCGCTGGACGTCCGGGGCTACGCCGCGCGCGAACTGACGCCGGAGTCCGAGCCATTCTCGTTCCCCGCGGACATTGCGACGACCGCCACGTTGCTGGCCGGTCCAATCACCGACCTCAATGTCATGACGCGTCGCGGGCGCGCCGTCCATTGCGTCGCCCGTCATCTGCTCGACGGCGGTGTCACGGTTCCCGCGACGTCGGCGCACACGTTCCTCGTCTGTGCGGCCGGGACCGTCCGGTTCGAAACGGCGAGCGGGATCGTCGTGCTCAACGAGATGGATACACTGCGCGCGAGCGCCGAGGATTCACCACTTCGACTGACCGCCAACGCGCCAAGCGTTGTGCTGGCGATCGCCATCGATCCGGCGCGCACCTAGTGCGGGTGCGCGAGCGCCGCCGCGGCAGGACTTACGGGCTCGTACCGCGCCGGATCAGCCAGTAGATCCCGCCAACGGCGACGACGAACACACCGGCGATCACGCTCGAGCGAATGTCGTCGCGAATCGCGGCGGCGAGGAACAGGACCGAGCCCAGGAGCACGATGCCTGTTGTGACCGGCATCAGGGGTGTTCGGAAAGGCCGAGGTGCGTCGGGCTCGCGCCGCCGCAGCACGAACATTGCCGTGTACGCCGACAGGTAGTTGAGCACGAACAGGACCGCGGCCAGCGCGACGATCTGCTCGAAGCTGCCCGTCATTATGAGGAGGATCACCGTGCCGCTCGTGATTGCGAGGGCGACGCGCGGCGTGCCACCGGCGCTGACCTGCATTGCCTGCTTCGCGAAAAGCCCGTCCCGCGACATTGCCAGGAGGATGCGGGGTGGAAGCAGAATCGCCGCGTTGATGAGACTGAGGACCGTGACGATGGATATGATCGTCACGAGCGTCGCTCCACCCTCCGGAAATACCAGACGCGCGGCATCGGCGGCCGGAAGCTGCGAGCCGGCGAGCGTCGCCATCGGTAGCACCCGCAGGAGTGCCACGTTGATGACTATATAGAGTGCCGCCACGATGAGCGTTCCGCCGATGAGCGCCCGTGGCATGGTTCCGCTCGGGTCGGTATTCTCCTCCGCGAAGTAGATGGGCGAGTACCAGCCGTCGTAGGTGACGAGCACGGCGCGCAACGCCGCGACGACCGCGCCGAGTCCCGCGGTGAGGATCAGCGGGGGCGCAAAGCCGGCGCCACCGAGCGGTGCCGCGGCGCGCACATCCGCCGGATGGGACAGAAAGCACGCAGCCACCAGCACCATCAGCATGACGCCGACGGAAACACTGATGAGGCCCGTCAGGCTGCTGCTGCTCTTGAGTCCGATCCAGTGGTAGGCCGTGAACGCTGCGACGATGGTGACGGCCGTGAGCTGTGGGTGCGCATTGGCGGCCGGCCAGAGTGCGGCGAGGAATGTCGTCGCCGTGATCGCTGCGTAAGCAACGGACGCGACGTTGTTGAGCCAGTCGCTCCACCCGAGCACGACGCCAGCGCCGTCGCCGAACGCGCGCCGGGCGTAAACGTAGAATCCGCCGGCTTGCGGCGACATGGCAGAGAGTTCCGCGACCGTCAGTGCACCGAGCAGCGCATAGGCGCCGCCAAGGACCCAGAACAGGATGATCAGTCGGGCATCGCCCAGCGTCGCGGCCAGGGTGCCCGGCAGGCGGAGTATGCCGACGCCGACGGTCCCCCCGAAGCCAATGGCGAGTCCGAAGCCAAGCCCGAGGATCCGGCGCAATGGACGCGCGGATGGATTGCCAGTTGTCATTTGATGTATGCCGCCCCGTCAGCCACGTCGAGAATGCCTGCGAGGCTCGTGCGCGGCAAGCGGCACGGACGCGTCGCGGCACCCGCCGGCTCAGTGCCCCGGCGGCAGTACCGCGATCATTTCCGGGAATACGTACGCCTGCGCGAGCGCGATCAGGCCGATGACAGCGGCACCGGCGATCGAGTGCCAGAACACCGTCCGGAAGATCGGGCCGAGCGCGTGCGCGCGCTCCTCAGGGCTCTCGTAGCACGCCGCGCAGGCAACCATGATCGACTGCGCATCAATCATCTTGCCCATCACGCCGCCGGTTGAGTTGGTGGCGACGGTGAGTACCGGGTTGAGATGCAACTGCTCGGCGGTGATGCGCTGCAGGCTGCCGAACAGGGCATTCGACGCCGTATCGGAACCCGTCAGGAAGACACCCAGCCAGCCCAGGTAGGCCGCGAAAAAAGGGTAGAGACTGCCCGCGCTAGTGAAGGCGAGGCCGAGCACCGCATCGGTCCCGGCGTACCGCGTGAGATAGCCAAGGCCGAGCACAAGTGAAATGACCAGCACCGGGACCTGCATTCGCCGCAGGGTCTGCACGAATGCTGCTCGCCAGAGCGCGGGCCGGACGCCCAGCACGAGACCCGACAGCACCGCGGCGGCAAACACGCCCGTGCCAGCGGCGGAGAGCCAATTGATCGTGAA
>CAYNCY010000069.1:0-11801 GCA_964395195.1 uncultured Steroidobacteraceae bacterium | reverse complement strand
CCGTGCTAGAGCGCAGGTACAACGTCGCGATTATCTTCAAGCGCGCCGAGGGTCAGGGGACCATCCGCGCGATCGAAGGGCTCGACGAGATCAAGCGCCGCTACGCGCCGACCATCGCCTGGAACAACCTGCTGCCCGTCGGGGCGCGCCGCCGCAACTGGCGCCAGACGCTCGTCTCCGACGGCTTCATGATGATCCGCCACCCCGACCTCGGTACCACGCTCGCGATCGCCGACGAGATCGGTACTCGCGTCCGGCTCATCGCAAACTAGACTCCCCCTCGACTCAAAGCCACGGAAGCATTCGCCATGTTCATGCGCGCCCTCACGCTCGTCTCGCTCGCGGGCCTCGCGACCGCGGCCCTCGCCGCCGATGTCGACACCGGTCCCGACACTGCCGAGGCGGGTTCGATCGAGGAGATCGCGCACGCGACGACCGAACCCCGCTACCTCTCGCCCTGGGTCGCGTACCTGCCCGCTTCGTCGACGGTGCCCTCGCCGCGTGCCTACCTGCACCGGATCCCCGGCTCTCCGGGCGACCTTGCCGACACGACCAAGACGTATGGCTATTTCAAGGCGCTCGCGGCGGCCTCGCCGCGCGTGCGGATGTTCACGCTCGGTCGCTCGGAGGAAGGCCGCGACATCGTGATGCTCGCGATCGCGGACGAGGCCGGTATCCAGAATCTCGACCGGCTCAAGGAGACGACCGCGCTCCTCGGGGACCCCCGGCGCACGGACGCGGCCAGCGCCGCGAAGCTGATCGCCGGCGGCCGGCCAATCTACTACTTCAACGTCGGCCCGCATTCGGATGAGACCGGCGAGACCGAGTCGGTGATCGAGCTCGCCTATCGCCTCGCCGTCTCCGAGCAGCCGATGATCCAGCGCATCCGCGCGAACACCGTCGTGCTGATCAACCCGATCTCGAACCCCGACGGCCGCGACAAGCAGGTCGAGTGGTTCTACCGCTTCCTCAAGGGCAAGACCGATCGCGCGACGCTGCCGCGCGGCGCACCGCCCTACTGGTCCAAGTACGCCTTCGTCGATATCAACCGCGACGCGCACCAGCAGACGCACGCGACCACCAGGGCCGTGCACAACATGTTCCACGCCTGGCACCCGACCGTCGTGCACGACATGCACGAGGAAGTGGCGCTGCTGATGACCTGGAACGGCACGGGCCCCTACAACCCGAACATCGATCCGATCACCTTCACGGAGTTCCTCGAGTTGAGCTTCCACGAGGTCGAGGCGCTGACCGCGATCGGCATGCCGGGAGTCTCGACCTGGAACTTCGGCGACGGCTTCGCGCACCTCTATTCCGACTCGGTCGCGATGAACCACAACTCGATCGGCCGCGGCTACGAGACCATGGGCAACGGCAGCGCCGAGACCATGATGCGAACGGCCGACGCCGACTCGACCACGCGCGAGTGGTATCGCGTCGTGCCGCCACCGAGCGAGCCCTTTCTCTGGTCGGCGCGCGACAACGTCAACTACAACGAGAGCGCCGCGCTCGCGGCCCTCGACCAGGTCGCCTCGCACGCGAAGGACTTCCTCGCAAACTGGTACCGCAAGAACTACAACTCCTACCACGCCGGCCTCGATCACGCGCCGTACGCCTTCCTGATCCCCGACGACCAGGGTGACCCGGGCCGGGTCGCGGCGCTGGTCGCGCGATTGCTGCTGCAGCGCATCGAGGTCAGTCGCGCGACGGCACCCGTGACGCTCGCCGACGGCAGCTACCCCGCAGGCACCTACGTCGTGCGCCTCGACCAGCCGTATCGCAACTACGCGGTCGATCTGCTGACCCCGCAGCTCTATCCGAAGGACGGCGCGGAGCCCTACGACGACGTCTCGTGGGAGTTCCCCGCGCACTACCACCTCAAGGTGATCCCGACCGCCGATGCGGGTGTCAGAAGCGCCGCGCTCGTCGCGCTCACCGAGGCGCCGAAAGCCCCCGGCGGCGCGCAGGGCGCGGGCGCCGCGTTCATCCTCAAGGACACGGGCCAGGAGAGCGTGCTCGAGGCGCGCTATCGCCTCGCCGGCACGCCGATCGAGATCGCCGAGAAGACCTTCACTGTCGATGGCACCGAGTACCCGGCGGGCTCGTGGATCATCAAGGCGGGCGCCGGCGTCGCCGATCGCCTCGCATCGACGGGCGGCGATCTTGGCCTCACGTTCACGGCCGTCGCCTCGCTCCCCGACGTCGCGCGCCACGCGGCGCCGGCGCCCCGCATCGGCGTCTGGGTGCCGTGGGCGGACACCGACTCGATCGGCTGGATCCGCTACTCCTTCGACCAGCGCCACATCCCGTACACGTACGTGCGCGATGAGGACATCCGCGCCGGCAAGCTGCACGAGCACTTCGACGTGCTTCTCTACGGCAACGTCGACCTTGAGTTCGCCGAGCAGGTGCAGGGCATCCCGAAGGCGTGGGGTCCGATGCCGTTCAAGAAGACCGCGACGACGCCGAGCCACGGGACGCCCGCCTCATCCGATGACATCACCGGGGGCATCGGCTGGCTGGGCGTTGCCAATATCCAGGCGTTCACCGAGCAGGGCGGCCTGTTCGTGACGCTGGGCTCGGGCTCGATGCTGCCGCTCGAGGGCGGCATCGTGCGCGGCGTCCGGCGCGATGCGGGTGGCGTGCCACGCAGCGCCGCCGGTAGCGGCCAGGCCGAGGCCGCCGCCTCCCGCGACACGGCGACCCGTACGCCGGGGGCGCACGTGCGCGTCTCCTTCGCGCGCCCGGACCATCCGATCGCCTACGGCTATGCAGCGCGCACGCACGTGTTCCGGCAGAACTTCCCGCTCTACGCGACGCCGCGGCGCTGGCTGCGCGCCGCGTACTGCACGACCTGCCTCGACGGGCCGGTCGATCCGCGCGGTGTCGTGCTCGAATGGGGTGATCGCGAGGGCGCGCCGTTCGTGATCAGCGGCCAGGCGTGGGGCGAGAGCAATCTGATCGGCCGGCCCGCGATCCTCGACATGCCGGTCGGTCACGGCCACGTGGTCGCGTTCAACTTCAATCCGCTGCACCGCGACCTGAATCGCGGCGACCAGCGGATGCTGTGGAACGCGCTCCTCAACTGGCAGTCGATCGTGACCGCGCCCGCGCGCGACTAGGCGCGCGCAGGTTCGATCGCGGGTTCGATCGGGAAGGGCGACGCGTCGCGTCGCCCGGTCCGCTCAGGCGCGGCGCGCCGCCAGGCGTGGCGTGTCGGCGCTCAGGCGCGTCTCCATCCACTTCTTGATCCGGCGCGCATCGGCGACCCGGCTCTGCTTGCCGACCGAGTCGAGCAGCACGATCACGATCGCGCGGCCCTCGATGATCGCCTTCATGACGAGGCACTTGCCGGCCTCGGCGATGTAGCCGGTCTTCTGCACGACGATGTTCCAGCTCGGGCTCGACACGAGCGCGTCGGTGTTGCGGTACTCGAGCATGCGTCGCCCGACCGGCACGGCATAGCTGCTGTCGGTCGAGTAGGTCTGGATCGCGGTGTTCTGCGAGGCGGCGATCACGAGCTTCGACAGGTCCTCGGGGCTCGCGACGTTATCGCTCGAGAGGCCGGTGGGCTCGACGAAGTGCGCGCTCGTCATGCCGAGCGCGCGTGCCTTGGCATTCATCGCGGCGACGCAGGCCGGCAGGCCACCCGGGTAGTTGCGGCCGAGCGCGTTGGCGGCGCGGTTCTCGGAGGACATCAACGCGAGGTGCAGGAGGTCGCCGCGGCTCAATTCCGTGCCGACGAGGAGTCGCGAGGCGGTGGGCTTGCCGAGGCTCTGGTCGTCGCGGGTGATGGCGATCGTCTCGTTGAGCGGCTGGTTGGCCTCGAGGACGACGAGCGCGGTCATGAGTTTCGTGATCGAGGCGATCGGCGTCGCCTGGTCGGCGTGCTTCGAGAAGAGGACCGCGGCATTCGACTCATCGAACACGAGCGCCGCGCTCGAGCGCAGCGCCGGCTGGTCGAGGCCGGTGTGGATGCGCTTGCCGTGCGTGACGACCCGGTGCGCGGAGACGCGGCTCGAGGTCGGCGGCGTCGTCCCGGTCGCGCCGTCACCCGATGAAGTGGCGAACGCGAGCCCGCTCGTCGAGAGGAGGATCGCGCCTGCGAGCGCCGCTACTGTGTTTACGCTTTTCATCGACCGTGTCGCCCGCCAAACATTGACCATAATTTAGTGTAGCAAAGCATAGGGATACGTCTACTTCCGTGACGCACACTGAGGAATCGGACGCGAGGCGCCCGGTGCAGCCAACGGCCGAGACGTGCGTCGGGGAATGTCGGATGCCGGCCTGGACCGGCCCTACCGCGCCGGTTCGTAGAGCGCGTAGTACTTGCGGGCGGCCTCGACGGTCTCCCAGGTGCCGACGAATCCCGCCGGGACCACGAAGGCATCTCCGGCCCGGAACTCGACCGACTGGCCGTCCTCGCCCGTGAGGCGCACCCGCCCCTCGAGCAGGTGGCAGAACTCGTGCTCGCTGTAGCTGACCCGCCATTTGCCGGGGGTACTGGCCCAGATCCCGCAGTGAAACTGCTGGCTCGGGTCCGAATACCGGTTGTCGACCGTCGCCTTCGGGCTTCCCGAGATGAGCTTCGCGGCATCGAAGGGGACGTCCGTCGGCGCGGCAGCACCCCGGAAGTCGGTCAGCCGGGGCATCGTCATGCGAACTCCTCGAGGTACTTCGGCAGCATCGCGCGCCAGGTGACCCAGTTGTGGTCCCACTCGCGGCCCCACGGGTCGACCCGGTTCGGGATGCCCTTGCGGCCGAGGATACCCGCGAGCCGCCACGACTCGCCGATGTCCTCCCACTGCCCCTGGCCCGTCGGCAGCACGATGTAGCGCTCGCGCAGCCGCGCAAGCTGCGGGCCGTCCTCGAGCGTCGGCAGGTAGTGCACCGGGGAGGACACGTGGAAGTCGAGGTTCATGGTGCCGTTCAGGTACTTCGAGAGATCGAACGTTCCGCTCATGCCGATCGCCAGGCGAAAGACGTCCGGATGCCGGCACACGGTCGCGACGGAGTTGAATGCGCCGATCGAAGCACCGGTTGCGATGATCTCGATGTCCTCGGACGCGCAGTCCCTGCGGATGAGCGGCGCGACCTCGCGGTACACGTAGTCATCGAAGAGGTTCTGTACCTTGGAGCAGTACTCGGGCGACTCGGTGCCCTTGAGCCAATGCTTCCCGGCGACGCTGTCGATCGAGTAGACCTTGATGCGCCCGCCCTCGATCAGTTCCTTGAGCGCGCCGATCAGGTGGAAGCGCTCGACCTCCTCGTAGTCACCGCCCGCCGTCGGAAAGAGGAGCACGGGCGTCCCGAAGTGACCCCAGCGCACGACGCGCGCGGGCTCGGGCAGTCGCTGCGAGTTCCAGTTCCAGCGTTGTACTTGCATGCGGCTGCGCCTCAGGCGCCGGCGGCGTGGCGGCGCCACAGCTGGATGCGGCTGAAGAAGAGCTCCGTGAACTCCTCGACCTCGTGCGCCGGAAAGAGTGCCTGCACCTTGGCGCGGACCGCGTCCTTGGCGACGGAGCTTCCGAAGAACTCGACTGCGACCGCGTCGAGGTGCTTGAGGTGCGTCGCGCAGAACTCCTCGAAGCGCTCCGTCTCGAAGTGCTGCCGCGCGAGGCGGCCGTAGGCCGCGATCCGCGCCGAGTAACCTTCGTGCTCGCGCTCCGCGTCGTAGAACGGCTGCCAGTTGAGGTTCTGGCGCATCGGGCGGCGCGTCGCCGCGCAGAAGAGCGACCAGCGCAGGTTCGCGATCACGAGCCAGGGGAAGTGGTAATGGAGCGAGGTCACCTGCGAGTCGGGGCAGGCGTTTGCGAAGTCGATCGGGTGCCAGTCATCGCCCCTGAGCAGCGCCTCGCACGAGTTGAAGTCCCAGCCGAAGAACGCGTTGATCGTGAGCGTGATCGCCTCGAGCTCGGCCTGCTGGCTCCGGCTCACGAAGTCGCGGTCCATGCGGTAGCGATCGTGGAGCGGCGCGGCCGGGTCGTAGTTGACGACGCGGGTCTGGGCTCCCAGGCCAATGCAGCGCACGAAGCGGTCGTAGGGGATGACGCCGGCCTGCAGATGCATGACCTTGGTGCCGCTCGCCTCGTACGCCGCCTTGAGTGCCGCCTCGTCGTCGATCTTGGTGACGCCGACCCAGCCGCCGCCATCGTAGGGCTTCATGAAAAGCGGGTAGCCGATCTTGCGTCCGATCGCGCCGAGATCGAAGAGCTGCGCGTAGCGCTCGAGCGTGGGCTTCAAGTCCGCCGCCTTCTCGTACGACTTCGGCGGGATCATCCAGGTCTCGGGGATCTTGAGCCCGAGGCGCGTCATCGCGGCGTAGGTCGTGTGCTTTTCGTTCGCCTGGATGGACCAGGGGTTGTTGAAGACGTAGAGGTCGTCGAGCACGATCGCCTTTTTGATCCACTCGCGGCTCGTGTGGTACCAGTGCGTCAGCCGGTCGATCACGACGTCGTAGCGCACCGGCTGCGTCAGGTCGAAGGGCTCGATCGTCACGCGCTCGACGTCGAACTTGAGCGTGTCGCCCTGCCACGGAATCCTGAGCTCGAGGCGCTTCAGGATCTCCTCGTAGCACTTCGGCCAGCAGATGTCGGCGCCGAGCGAAAGCCCGATGCGACGCGTCACGTCCCCCATAGCCGTCCTCCCCCGATCCCCGTCGCTATTCGTACACCATCCAGAGGGGTCCCGGGAACAGGTACGTGAGCCCGCCCCGGAGGCGATCGCGCCAGTTCTGCCAGTTATGCCCGTCGCGGGCCTCCTCGTAGCGGACCTGGATCTGCTGGCGGGTCAGGAGCGGCACCAGCGAGCGGTTCTCGTAGATCAGCGACTCGTAGATCCCGCAGCTGACATAAATCCGACCCGCCGGCCGGCCGGGCGCGGCGCGGAAGGCGTTCATGAAGCGCACGACCGGCTCGAACACGGGGCCCCGCTTGTTCTCGCCGATGTCGGTGAAGGCGAAGGAGCCGGACTGGAGCAGCAGGCGTCCGAAGGCGCCCGGGTGGCGCCACGCGGCGTGGAGTGCCGCGACGCCGCCCAGGCTCGCGCCCATCGCGCAGCGCGCATCCGCATCAGGGTCGAGCGGCACGCGCGCGGCGACCGCGGGCACGAGTTCCTCGACCAGGAAGTCCGCATGCGCATTGAGTCCGACGTACTCGTTGAGGCGATTGGGCGAGTCGGTGAGCGCGACGACGAGTGGCGGGATCTCGAGCCGGTGAATCAGGTTGTCGAGGACGGTCTTGAGCTGTGCATAGCGCACGTAGTCGGAGCCGTCGTGCAGCACGAGGAGCGGATAGCGGCGCGTGCGTCGAAAGCGCGCCGGCAGGTAGACGCGCACCCGCCGCCGGCCGAGGTGGCGCGAGTCGACGGCGAACTCATCGATGCTGCCGGTGCGTGCCGCCGCATCGGGGAGCGTCCACTCGGGCGCGAGGTACCCGAATCCCTGGCAGACCGAGTTGGCCCCGAAGGGATCGGCGGCGCGATGCGGGTTCAAGGGATCGGTGATCCACTCGCTCGCCTCGCCGCGCTTGACCTCGAACTTGTACTCGAAGCGCGACTCCGCGGGCAGCGCGAACCTGAGGAGCCACAGGTCGCTGCCGGCCACGCGCTCGAGCGGCTGCGCCGCGGGCAGTCCGGAGATGAAGAGCCTGAGGAACACCGCATCCGCCTCGCCGCGGTAGAGGAACGTCACGCCCTCGCGGTCGACGAGCGGAATCTCGTGGTCGGTGACGAACGCATTGAGTGCCGCGGGCGCCGGCGGTCCCTGGGCGATGAGGTCGGCGAGCGACTGGCTCACGGGCCGACCTCGAGCAGGTCGCCCGAGCGGGCGAGGCGCGTGACCTGGTCGGCCCCGGCGAGCCGGCCGTCGCGCCAGCGCACGAAGCTGCCGTGCTCGAGCACGAGGCAGTTCGCTGGCGCGAAGCGGCGCGCGAACTCGCGCACGCGATCGCGATCCTCGAGCGCAAGGCGCGCGTGCCCGTGCGGCAGCGCGACGACGCCCGGCAGCAGCCCAAGCCCGCCCTCGAGGAGCTCGGCATCGGCCGCGCCCTGCGGCGGCCGGTCGTGGAAGAGCACCACGCGATCGCTCAGCGCCATCGCGCCCGCGGACCAGGCGATCAGGGGCTTGCCGGCGATGAGCTCGCCGAACCCGAAGAGCCTGAGGCGATTGAGGAGCACCGCGACGTGTCCGCCCGCGACGAGCACCGCCTGGCTGGCACCGAGCGCCTCGGCAATGCGGCCGCGCTCGGCCACGAGTGCGCCCCGCGCGGGCGCGAGCCAGTCGCGCCGGAAGCGGTCGTGCTCGGCCGCCGTCGCGGCAAGGTGCTCGCGATCGAGGCGCCGGACGTCGCCGAGCGCGGCGCGGCGGGCACGCCTGAGCGCCTCCGAGCGACCGGTGCTGCGCAGGAGCTCGGCGAGCGCGCCCATCAGCGACCGCAGCCGCACGCGGTAGAGCTCCTGCAGTTCCTGCAGCCGTTCCTGCCGCTCACGGCCGGCGTTGGCGAGGGCGGGGTCCTCGCCGTGCACGCGCTCGGCGCGGGCGTAGAGCTCGAGGTCGGTGACCGGGCACGCGACGTGCTCCCGGAGCTCGTCGATCTCGCCCTCGCGCTCCTGCCATCCGGCGGTCACGACGGCGACGGGGCCTTCGATGCCGAGGCTCGCCAGGCATCCCGCCAGGTTTGGCGCTGGGAACTGGGGCCCGAGCATGGCGCAGTCAGTCATCGCCGGAATCGTCGGGGCGCAACCATCGCTTGTCAAACGCGCCGGCTCCCGGCGCCGCGGGCGGGTGACAGGAGAACGGCGCCGTGCGAGCCTGCCGCACGGACCGGGGGGAACGGCATGAGCCGGGCGGCGGACGGGGCAGCCACGGGGGTGAGCGGCGCGCGCATGACGCGCGGCGTGTTCGCGCTCCTCGGGCTCGCGATGTTCATCAACTACATCGACCGCGGCAACCTCGCGACGGCGGCGCCGCTGATCAAGGGCGAGCTCGGGCTCGACAACACCGAGTACGGCGTGCTCGTGTCGGCGTTTTTCTGGGTGTATACGCCGGCGCAGCTCTTCGGCGCGTGGCTCGCGGCGCGACTCGATCCCTACCGCGCGCTCGCGTGCGGGCTCGCGCTCTGGTCGCTCGCGACGGTGGTGACGGGCTTCGCGAACGGTTTCGCGGTGCTGCTGGGACTGCGGGTGCTGCTTGGCGTCGGGGAGAGCGTCAGCTTTCCCGCCACCTCGAAGATCCTCGCCGCGAACATACCGCCGGCGCGCCTGGGTCGTGCGAACGGCTTCGTAAACTCCGGGATTTACCTCGGTCCCGCGGTCGGCACGTTCGTCGGCGGCATCGTGCTCACGTTCCTCGGCTGGCGGCTGCTGTTCGTGGTGTTCGGCGTCCTGTCGCTCCTCTGGATCGTGCCGTGGTGGCGCGCGACGCGCGGGCTCTCGATGGCGGCGCGCATCAGCCCGCCGGCCGGCGAGCCCTCCTTCCGTGAACTCCTCGGCAAGCGCGAGCTCTGGGGTGCGAGCATCGGCCACGCGACCACGAACTATCCGTTCTACCTGCTGCTCTCGTGGCTACCGCTCTACCTCGTGAAGACGCACGGTTTTTCGCTTGAGGCCATGGGGCGACTGACGGGCGTGGTCTACGCGCTCGCGGGCGTCACCTGCCTCGCCTCGAGCTGGATCGCCGATCGCCGGGTCGCAGCGGGAGCGACGCCGACGCGCGTGCGGCTCGGCATGATCCTGTTTTCGCACGCCCTCGCGGCCGCCTGCATGCTGGCGTGCGCGCTCGGCGGGATCGAGGTCACCATCGTCGCGCTCCTCGCCTATGCGCTGTCGCCGGGGCTCGGCGGCTTCAACCTCTACGCGATCGCCCAGACGCTGGCAGGTCCGCGCGCGGCGGGGCGCTGGATGGGCCTCCAGAACGCCCTCGGCAACATCCCGGGGATCCTGGCGCCGATCATCACCGGCCGGCTGATCGACTGGACTGGCGGCTACAGCGCGGCTTTCCTCGTCGCCGCGGTCCTGCCCCTCGCGGGCATCGTGAGCTGGCTCTGGCTCGTCCGGCGCGTGGCACCGGTCACCTGGTCGAAGCCACCCACGCTCTGAGGTCGGGCACCGGCCGGCGCGCGCCGCGCCGTACACTTTGATGATTCCGCCGCCGGCGCCATCGCCGGCCAACACAAGGACGACGACCATGCCGAGGAATCCTGCCGCGCATCTGGCGATCTTCCTGGCGGCGTGCCTGAGCGGCGGTCTCGCGGCGGCGCCGCTTGCCGCGGCATCGGCGCTCGCGCCCGAGTCGCTCAGCGACTTCAGCTGGGTCTCGGACCCGCAGATCGCGCCGGACGGCCGGCGGACGGCATTCCTCAGGACGGTTGTCGATGCGAAGCACGACGACTATGCGAGCGACTTGTGGCTCATCGAAGGGAGTGCGGCGGCGCGTGCGCTGACGGCGAGCGGCGACGTCGCGACCGCGCGCTGGTCGCCCGACGGCACGCGCCTCGCGTTTCTCTCCAAGCGTTCCGGCAAGCGCCAGGTGTACGTGCTCGAGTTGAGTGGCGGCGAGGCGTGGCAGTTGACCGACGATGCGGACGGCGTCGCGACGTTCAGCTGGTCACCCGATGGCAAGCGCATTGCGTTCCTGTCGCGCGCGCTCTTGCCGGGCGAAGCCCCGAAAACGCCCGTCGACGTGCCGGCGGGTCACTCCAAGCCCGCCTTCGTCACCGAGCGCCTGAGCACGCGCGCCGACGGCCGGCCGGGCTGGCTGCCCGAGCGCCGTGCGCACCTCTGGGTGGTCCCGACCGATGCGGGCGCGAGCGCGCAGGCCCAACGGATCACCGGCGGGGATTTCGACGACGGTGCACCCGAGTGGTCGCACGACGGTGCGACGATCTACTTCAGCGCCGTGCGCAAGCCCGAGGGCGATCGCGCGACCACCGACACCGAGATCTACGCGGTGCCGGTCGCGGGCGGCGCGGAGCCGCGCGCGCGCACCGCGCGCGAAGGTCCGGACGACGGTCCGCGCGTCTCCCCCGACGGCCGCTGGATCGCGTACACGGGGTTCGACGACGCGAAGCCGCCGCAGAGCTACAACGTCAACCACCTCTACGTGCAGAACCTCGCGAGCGGCGAAGTGCGTCACCTTGCGGCGAACCTCGACCGCTCGATCGACGACGGCGTGATCGGCGACATGGGCTCGCCACGCGGCGAGGGCGGCGGGCTCGTGTGGCGCGCCGACTCGCAGGCGGTCTACTTCGTCAGCGCCGACCGCGGCGTCGCCGATCTCATGGAGGCGACGCTCGACGGCAAGTACCGGGCGCTGACGCACCTCGCGGACGGCGACATCCGTGCGTTCGACATCGATCGCAGCGGCCACGCGGTCGCGGTGCACTCGAGGGCACGCCATCCGGCCGAGCTCGTCGGCTTCCCGCTCAAGGACGCGGGGCGCACCGAGGCCTGGCGGATGCTGACGACGTTCAACGCAGCCGTGACCGAGCGCTCGGCGTTCGTGCCGTACGAGGAGTTCTGGTTCAAGGGCTCCGCGCCGCTCGTGACGCTCTTCGACGGGCATGCACCGGGCAGCCGGCAGTGGATCCAGTCCTGGATCCTGAAGCCGCCCGGCTTCGATCCTGCCAGGCACTATCCCGCCGTCCTCTACATCCACGGCGGTCCGCACGCGATGTATGGCACCGCGTTCTTCCACGAGATGCAGGTGCTCGCTCACGCGGGCTACGTGGTCCTGATCACCAATCCCCGCGGCAGCACCGGCTACGGCGAGAAGTTCGCCGACGTGATCCACAACCACTACC
>CAYNCY010000068.1:0-11949 GCA_964395195.1 uncultured Steroidobacteraceae bacterium | reverse complement strand
CATATCAATGGTCCGGCACAAACGGGAAAGCTGCAGCGCTGAACGAGCGCTGTCGCCGTGCCGCGAATGATGCGAGGCGCCGCGCAAGCGGTGCAGGATGAACGCGCTCGGCCCTACCAGGGAAGCGAATAGGTCTTCGTATTGCAGAAGCTGTTCATCGCCTCCAGCACCCCTTCCTTGTAGCCGAGGCCTGAGTCCTTGATGCCGCCGAACGGCGTCATCTCCAGCCGGTAGCCGGGCACTTCCCGGATGTTGACGCTGCCGACGTTCAATTCCTGGATGAAGCGCGTGATCAGATCGAGGCGATTCGTACAAACGGAGGAGGACAGCCCGTACTCCGTACCATTGACGATCCGGATGGCCTCCTCGACCGTGTTGAACCGGATGACGGGCGACACCGGCCCGAACGTCTCCTTGCGCACGACCGTCATGTCCGGGGTGACACGGTCGATCACGGTTGGCGAGTAGAGCGCGCCGCGCCGGACGTTCCCGATCAGCAGCCGGGCTCCGGCGCTGATGGCCTCGTTGACGACGGCCTCGAAGCGCTGCGCGGAGGCTTCGTCGATCACCGTTCCCATGTCGACCGTCGGATCGAAGGGATCGCCGTACTTGACCTCGCGGGTACGTTCGACGAGCAGATCGACGAAGCGGTCGGCGACGCTCGCCTGGACGAGGATGCGCTTGACCGCCGTGCAGCGCTGTCCCGAGTTCTTGTAGGAGCCGCCCGCCGCGAGCGTTGCGGCCTCCTCGAGATCGGCGTCCTCGAGAACGATGATCGGATCGTTGCCGCCGAGCTCGAGGACCTGCCGCTTGTAGATCGCCTTGGACGCGATGTACTTGCCGATCGCGACTCCGCCCGTGAACGTGATGAGGTCGACTTCCGGGCTCGTCAGCAGGTCGTCCGCGATCTCCGCCGGGTCGCCGGTCAGCACCGAGAGCATCTGCGGCGGAAGCCCTGCCTCGTACAGGATGTCGGCGAGCGCGAACGCGGTCAGCGGGGTCTTCTCGCTCGGCTTGAGCACGACCCGGTTGTTGGTCGCGACGGCGGGCGCGAGCTTGTGGATCACCTGGTTGAGCGGGTGGTTGAACGGCGTGATCGCGGTGATGACGCCGAGCAACGGCTCCTTCAGCGTGTAGACCTTGCGGCGCTTGCCGTGCGCAGTGAGGTCACAGGAGAAGATCTGGCCGTCATCGACAAGCGCCTGGTTCGCGGCGAACAGGAGGACGTCCGACGCCCGCCCGACCTCGTAGAGCGAGTCCTTGAGGCAGAGCCCCGACTCGAGCGTGATCAGCCGCGCAATTGCGTCCTTGCGGGAGGCGACGATGGCGCCCGCCGTCATCAGGATGCGGTACCGATCGTGGCGCGTCAGCGGCGACTTGTAGGCACGACCAATCTCGAGAGCGCGGCGGACGTCCGCGCGCGTCGCCCTCGGCACGCTGCCGATGACCGCCCCGCTGTACGGATGCCGGACGTCGATGACGCGGTCGCGGGACACCTTTTCGCCGGCAATCCGCAGCGACTCATTGATCGGCGTCGAGGGAGCGGAAGCGTAAGCAGTCGCGGCCATGGAGCGCTCCTACGCGACGCGATCGATCAGGTTGAGGCCGACGTCGAAGGCGTCGAAGTTCCGCCAGCGTCGCCCGCCCGGCTGCCTCGGCAGCACGCGGTTCACGAGGAGCGGCACCTTCTGTTCGGAGGCGCCGCCGTGCGAACGCAGCGGCACCTCGAGGCCGGACAAATCGTGCTTGGACTCGTTCGTGCCGACGACGGTGTCCTGCCGCGAGACGACCACCAGGTCACCGATGCGATCCGCCGGCAGCTCGTATTTGGCGGCGGCTTCCGCCCGGGTCAGAACCGACTCGATCCCGTCGATCTTGGCAATGCGGTCGCGGATCGATGCTTGGGTGGATGCGTCGCTCACGTACACGAGGGCGAAGGAGCCGAGTGCACCGTGGTGCACGACGTAGGGGTCGGTGATCGGCAGGATGACGCGCGTCTTGCCGGCTCCCAGCCACCCATCGAGCGTGTCCTGCAGGTAGATCACGTTCGGCTTGCCGTCGGCGCCGTGCTTGGCATTCATGCCGTGGTCGGCCGTCATCACAACCGTCGCGCCGAGCTCGTCGAGCCGCGCGAGGTTGCGGTCCATCATCGCGTAGAAGTCGTTGGCGACCTTCGTGCCCGGTGCCGCCTTGTGCTGGATGTAGTCGGTGGTCGAGAGGTACATCAGGTCCGGTCGTTCGCGCTCCATGAGCTTGACGCCGGCGACGAACACGAACTCGGAGAGCTCCGCGCTGTAGACCGACGGCAACGGCATGCCCACGCGTTCGATCATGTGTTCGATGCCGTTCTCGGCGAGCGACAGCTGGTCGGCCTTCTCGGACGAAAAACAGATGCCCTTCATCTTGTGGCCGAGGAGCTTGCGCAGCTTGTCCTTGGCGGTGATCACCGCGACCTTGGCGCCTGCGTCCGCGAACGCCGCGAGAATCGTCCCGACCTTGAGGTGACGCGGGTCATTCATCATGACTTCCTCGCCGCGTTCGGTGTCGAAGAAGTAATTGCCACAGATGCCGTGGACGGACGGCGGGACTCCCGTGACGATCGAGAGGTTGTTGGGGTTCGTGAAGCTCGGCATCACGCAGTCCGCGATGACGCACGTGCCGGCGCCGGCCAGGAGCTTGCCGAGGAACGGAGCGGCCCCGGCGGCAACGGCGGCCGTGATGTATTCGAACTGGCAGCCGTCCACGCAGACGACGACCAGCGGCTGATCCATCCACCGGTACGTCCGGTCATTTACGGTCAGGTTGGGATGCAACGTTTTCACTCCGGCAGTTGCCGCGGACGACGCCGTCCGCGGGAAATAGGAATCACTTGTGGGCGCTGAGCTCCGCCGCCTTGTGCATGCGGGCGCGGCTGTCGGCCGCATGCCGCCTGAGCAGCCGGCCGGCCCTCTCGCCATCGCCTGCCGCAATCGCCCTGACGACCGATTTGTGTTCCGTGTTCGAGACCGCGAACCCGCCGCCGTCCTGCAGGCCGCGCAAGCGGAACAGCAGCAGTTCCTTGGTCAGCAGGCGGTAGGTGCCGGTGAGCCGTTCATTGCCCGCAAATTCGACCAAGAGGTCGTGGAACCTCAGATTGAGCGCGTGGTAGCGCTTCACGTCGCTGCCCGCGGACGCCTCGTCCATCTCCGCGACGACGCCACGCAGCTCGGCAACCTGCTCTGCGGTCGCGCACTCGGCAACCCGCCGCCCGATCAGCTCATCGAGGACCTCACGCATGTCGTAGATCTCGTCGGCCTCGGCCACCGAGATCTCGCGGACGAAGACACCGCGGTTTTTCTCCGATCGGACCAGCCGGCACTCCTCGAGGGCGCGCAGCGCCTCGCGGACGGGTCCCCGGCTCGTGCCGAACCGGATGGCGAGCTCGCTCTCGTTCACGTGCTGGCCGACCGCCAGCTCCCCGCTCAGGATCAGCTGCTCGATCTCCGCCTGGACCAGCGCCGGCAGTGAACTCGACTGGACGAGCTGGAGGGCGGTCGGTGCGGTGACGGGCGTCATGGGGGTCCGGGGTCTTGGCTATCAATATAGTATGCCAATTGCAGATTGTTGACAATCAACAGTAGGCGTATAGTTGCTTCCGCTGGTCGTGGCCGGGGTCCATCGAAAGCCCCCGCCCGTCCTGAGCTGCGATCGCTTTTCGGGGAGACACGAATGACCGCCGATCCGATTCTTCTCACGCCCGGCCCCCTGACGACGTCCGCGAGAACGAAGCAAAGCATGCTCCGTGACTGGGGATCCTGGGACGTCGACTTCAACTCGATCACGACCCGTCTTCGCGAGGGGCTGCTTAGGATCGCGAACGGCCAGGGCACGCACGAATGCGTGCCGCTGCAAGGGAGCGGCACGTTCGCGGTCGAGGCGGCGATCGGCACGCTGGTCCCGCGCGACGGTCACGTGCTTGTGCCGCTCAACGGCGCCTACTGCCAGCGCATCGCCCGGATCTGCAAGATCCTCGGCCGGCGGCACTCGACGATCGACTACGCGGAGAACGCTCAGGTACGTCCCGAGGATATCGAGCGCGCGCTCACCCTGGATCCGACGATTACGCACGTGGCGCTGGTGCACTGCGAGACGAGTACCGGCATCCTGAATCCGCTCGAGGCCATCGCCGCCGCCGTCGCGCGCCACGGCAAGGCGCTCATCGTCGATGCGATGAGCACGTTCGGTGCGCTCGAGATCGACGCACGCAAGGTCGCCTTCGATGCGGTCATCGCGGCGTCCGGAAAGTGCCTGGAGGGAGTTCCGGGCATGGGGTTCGTGATCGCGCGGCGAGCCGCGCTCGAGCGCTCCGAGGGCGTGAGCCACTCGCTCGCGATGGACCTCTACGATCAGTGGACGTACATGACCCGGACGACGCAGTGGCGCTACACGCCGCCGACGCACGTGGTCGCGGCCCTCGACACGGCCGTCACCCAGTACTTCGCCGAGGGCGGGCTCGCGGCGCGGGGCGGCGCCTACGCGACCAACTGCCGCCGGCTGCTCGAGGGACTCGCGGGTCTCGGACTGCGGTCGTTCCTTCCCGCCGCGATCCAGGCGCCGATCATCGTCACCGTCCACGCGCCGGACAGCCCCAACTACAATTTCGGGCGCTTCTACGACGCCGTGAAGGCGCGCGGCTACATCCTGTATCCCGGCAAGCTCACGACCGTCGAGACATTCAGGGTGGGCTGCATGGGCCAACTGGGTGCGGCGGGCATGGGTGGGGCGGTGACCGCGATTGGCGAGGGGATGAAGGACCTCGGCATCTCGCTCGGAGCCCCGGCGCGAAAGCTGGGCTGATCCTTGTTGAGGATGGCGAGTCTGACAGTCCGGTAACGAATTCCGGTCGGCGCGCGCCTGCAGACGCCGGTTGTGGTTTTGAGGGTACAACTTCGTCCGCGGCGATTCGGCGGACTCGAGCTTGTCCGCCACTCCGGGAATCAGGGACTTACGCGGATTCGCTAGCGCCGATTCGTAGCTTCCCCCCGCCGGGCGAACACCCCGATCCGAACCGGGGCCGCGTACCGAAATTGACCGCCACGCACCCTCGCCGCCTGTCGAATCGAGGGCTTGCGCGCTCGCTGGATCCCGTTGTCCGACGCCTCGCGCGACGCGCACCCCTCCGGCGCGGGCGATTTTGGCCCGAAATGCGCGTACCCTCCGGTGAAACGACGCGGCGGGGACTTGTCACGAGTTTGCAACTGTTGGCTTGCTAGCATTTAATTGAAGTGCACGGCCGTGTTGCATCGAAGTCGCATGACGGAGGGGATGACGTCGCGACCCAGGCAACCGTGGTCCCGCAGAGCACGTCTGCGAGGTCCACGGCACGAACTCAGAAAATCCAGGGTACGGAACGGATTGATCGATCCGTTCAGCGTGTTGTTTTTCGATTGTTGCTTTCGTGCTTCAACTACTCCCGGGGAGGGATTCTTGAAAACTAATCACAAGCTGACCTGCGCAGTTCTTGCCGCGCTGAGTGCGCAAGCGGGCGCTGCGTACGCCGCCGATGCTCCGCCGGTGCAGTCCGGTCTCGAAGAGATCGTCGTCACCGCCCAGCGCCGTACGGAATCCATCCAGAACGTACCCATCACGATCCAGGCATTGTCGGGCGACACGCTCGCGCAGCTTGGCGTGTCGACGTTCGACGACGTGCTGAAGGTCCTGCCGAACGTAACGTTCAGCGCGAACGGTCCTGGCCAGGGCAACATCTACATGCGCGGACTCTCGGTCGGCTTCGCCGGCAGCCAGTCATCGGCATCGATCAACCCGTTCCCCAACGTCGCCACCTACCTCGACGAGCAGTCGCTGACCTTCCCGGGTCGCAACCTCGACGTGTACATGGTCGACATGGAGCGAGTCGAGGTCCTCGAGGGACCGCAGGGAACGCTGTTCGGCGGCGGCGCCGAGGCCGGCGCGATCCGCTACATCACGAACAAGCCGAAGCTCAACGTCACCGAGGGCAAGGCGGAAGCCGGCTACGGCACGACCGCGCACGGCGATCCCAACACGATGGTGACCGCGGTCCTCAACCTGCCGATCATCCAGGACACGCTCGCGGTTCGCGGCGTGTTCTACAACGATCGGCGCGGTGGCTACATCGACAACGTGCCGACGACGTTCACCCGCAATCCGAACGTCGACAAGGGACCGAGCGCCTACAGCTCCTCCTACCCGGCGCACCTGGATACCTACAACAACTACAACCTCGTCGAGCGCGCCCAGAACCCGACCACGTACCAGGGCTTTCGCCTCTCGGCGCTCTACCAGATCAACGACGACTGGAACGCGCTGGTGCAGCAGAGCTACCAGTACCTGGATGCGGAAGGCATGCCCGTCCAGATGCCGGTTGGTCTCGGCCTGACTGCCCTGCAGCCGCTGCAGGAAACCTCGTTCATGCCGGCGTGGAACCGTGACAAGTCGAACAGCACGGCCTGGACGTTGAACGGCAAGATCGGAGACCTCAAGGCCATCTACACGGGTGCGTACCTGACGCGTCACGTCGACGCGAACATGGACTACACCAACTACACGCGTACGGGTGGCGGCTTCTACTACTCGTGCACGGGCGGTGGCGGCTCGAACTTCGGTGGCGCCGGTCCCGCGACCTGCTACTCGCCGGTCATGGGCTGGAACGACTACTTCGTCAACACCCACCAGAGCCACGAGTTCCGGCTCTCGACGCCGGACGACAAGCGTATCCGTGGGTTGATCGGCGCGTTCTGGGAAGACTTCCAGATCAAAGACGACATGAACTTCAACCAGAAGACGATCCCGTCCTGCACGCCCGCGAACCTCGCGGCCGCGCTCGCCGGTGGTCCGATCTGCTTGTCGAACGTGACGCCGGTGAATGCTGCGATCGATCCCAGCACGCGTGGTGACAACACCAACTTCGGCGAGGACCTGCAGCGCGGCTACAAGCAGACCGCGTTCTTCGGTTCGGCCGACTTCGACCTCATCCCGAAGACCCTGACGTTCACGGCCGGCACGCGCTACTTCAAGTACGTCGAGCAGGAAGTGGGCTCGCAGTACGGCACGAGCTCGCGCTGCGTCAACATCGCGAACGGCCTCTGCACCGCGACGCCGATCACGTACGACGATCACCACTCGACCTACACGGGCTTCAAGAGCCGCGCGAACCTCACGTGGCAGATAAACCCGGACGCGATGGCGTACTACACCTGGTCGCAGGGCTACCGTCCGGGCGCGTTCAACCGCCTGAGCGGCGGCCGCACGCCGATCTGGGTCGACGCGGCTGGCAATCCGCTGGCAAACGGCGTCGTGGCCAGCACGGCGGCCGGCGACACGCGCTCGAACCAGTTCATCAAGCCGCTGAGCTACGCCCCGGACTCGCTGGTCAACAACGAGATCGGGTTCAAGTCGGAGTACCTGGAGCATCGGCTGCTCGTCAACGCGTCCATCTACCAGATGGACTGGAAGAACGTGCAGACGCTGATCTACAACCCACCCGTGTACGGCAACACGACGTTCGGCGTGACGGGCCCGACCTACCGGGTCAAGGGTGGGGAGCTGCAGCTCGCCTTCAAGGCGACCGACGCCCTGACCCTGATGGCGAACCTGTCGCACAACGATGCCAAGCAGACGACGTCGCCTTGCATCAAGTCGGCGGGTGTCACTTCGTTCACGCCGGGCAATCCGACGCCGGCGGGTGCCTGCATCACGCAGGTGCGCGCGGGTAACACGAACGTGGCGGTTGAAAATGCGCTCGGTGCCGTTGGCTCGACGCCGGCGTTCTCGCCGAAGTTGCAGTACAACCTGCGCGCGAAGTACGACTGGTCGGTCAATGACTACAAGTCGTTCATTCAGGTCAGCATGACCCACGTCGACGACATGGCGAACCAGCCGAGCAGCTTCAACTCGGGCGACGGTGTCGCGGTGCCGACCACGACCTGGTTGCGGTACACGATGCCTGGCTACAACACCTACGACCTGTCGATCGGTGTCGCCAAGGACCAGTGGGACGTGCTGCTGTACTCGCAGAACCTGACGAACGTTGAGACGAGCACGTTCACGACCTCCGGCCAGGACATCCAGGCGCAGGTGCCCCTGCGTCCCAGGATCATCGGCGTGAAGATCGGCCTCAAGTTCTGATCGCGAGGTCAGACTGGGTACCGTGACCCTTACGGTACAATCGAAGGGCGGGCAGAGATGCCCGCCCTTTGTTTTTTGAGTGGTGCGATGACGTCTATGCCGCAACCCGCAGCGCCCAGCGGTGTCGAGGGTGAGGTCGAGAAGATTCGCGGGCTCCTGAAGGAGCATCGCTTCGAAGCCGCGGTGAGCGCGGCCGCTGCCCTGCGCCTGCAATATCCCGAGAACCGCGACGTCCTCTACCTGCTCGCCCTCGGGCAGCGACAGTCACGGCAGATCGGCAAGGCGCTCGCCACGCTTGTCGAGATGGAGCGCCATCACCCGGGCGCGAGCCAGCTCTACCAGGAGCGGGGTCACTGCTATGTCGCGCTCAAGGATGCGCCGCGCGCGATCGAAGCCTACGAGCGCGCGGTCGCGATCAACCCGGCCCTGCCGGCAGCCTGGAGCATGCTGGAAGGGCTCCAGAAGATGGTTGGGAACGAGGGGCAGCGCCAGGTCGCAGCGGCGCACGCGCAGAAGCTCAAGTCGATGCCCGCCGAGGTGGTCACGGCCACCGGCCTCTTCTGCGAGGGTGACCTGACCGCCGCCGAGAAGCTGATTCGCGCGTTCCTGCTGCGTCACGGCGACCACGTCGAAGCGATGCGCCTGCTGGCGCGGATCGGCGTCGCACGCGAAGTGCTCGACGATGCCGAGATCCTGCTTGCCGCTGCGCTTGAGATGCAACCCGACTACATCGAGCTACGGCGCGACTACGCGTGCGTGCTGCTTGACCGCCACAAGCACGCCGAGGCCATTGCCGAGCTTGATCGCCTGCTGCCGCGCGATCCCAGGAACATCGATTACCGGACGCTGCGTGCGACCGCGGCGGTCGGCCTCGGCGATCACGAGGGCGGAATTCGCGGCTTTGCCGACGTGCTGGCGGATACACCGCCGGACTCCAGGCTCGCGGCGGACCTGCACCTGTCAATTGCCCATTCGCACAAGACGCTCGGCCGCCGCGGCCCGGCGATCGAGGAGTACCGGCGCGCGATCGCGATCCGGCCGAAGTTCGGGGACGCGTTCTGGAGCCTCGCGAACCTGAAGACGTACCAGTTCGCGGCCGAGGAAATCGCGCAACTCGAAAATGCCGAGGCCGATCCGACGACCGCCCTGATCGACCGCTACCACCTCTGTTTCGCGCTCGGCAAGGCGTACGAGGATCGCGGCGAGTACGCGACCTCGTGGAGCTACTACGAACGCGGCAACGCGCTCAAGCGCGCCGAGAGCCGCTATCGCCCGGAACTGCTCGAACAGAACACCGCCAACCAGAAGCGGTACTGCACGCGCGAGTTCTTCGCGGCGCGCAGTGGTTGGGGCGCGCCCAGTCGCGCGCCGATCTTCATCCTGGGCCTGCCGCGTGCGGGATCGACGCTGCTCGAGCAGATCCTGGCGTCCCACTCGCAGGTGGAAGGGACGCAGGAGCTCGCGAACATCCCGCGGGTCGCACTCGACCTCCAGGGCCCCAACCCGGACCTCAACAATCCGCGCTACCCGGGATGCCTGCCGGAGATGCCGGCCACGGAGTTCGCGACGTTCGGCGAGAAGTACCTGACGGACACGACGGTCTATCGCACCGGCAAGCCGTTCTTCATCGACAAGATGCCCAACAACTTTCGCCACATCGGGCTCATCCACCTGATGCTGCCGAACGCGACGATCATCGATGCGCGGCGCGAGCCCATGGCGTGCTGCTTCGGCAATCTCAAGCAGCTGTACGCGCGCGGACAGGAATTTGCCTACAGCATCGACGACATTGCGCGCTACTACCGCACATACCTCGAGCTGATGCAGCATTGGAACGAGGCGCTCCCCGGGCGCGTGCTGCGCGTGCACTACGAGGATGTCGTCGCCGACCTCGATGGCAGCGTGCGCCGCATTCTCGATTTCTGCGGTCTCGAGTTCGAGTCCGGTTGCGTCGAGTTCCACAAGACCGAGCGCAGCGTGCGTACCGCGAGTTCGGAGCAGGTGCGCCAGCCGATCTTCCGCGAGGGGCTCGATCAGTGGAAGCACTACGAGCCGTGGCTCGGGCCTCTCAAGGAGGCGCTTGGCGATGCAACCGAGCGCTACCGGGACTGACCCGCGCGCTCGGGGGCGACTCAGTCCTCGCCAAAGCTCGAGATGACTTCCTCGCCGAGCGCGAAGCCCGTTGACGCTCCCGCCCCGCTCGTCACGATCAGGATGCGGACTTGAGGCTCCGGAGCATCCACAAGGACCGCGCGGTCGGCGGCCGACGCGTAGGTTCCCGTCCAGCGCTCGAACACGCGCGGCGCCGGGATACCGAGCGCCGATTCGAACTCCCGCAGGATCAGGTCGTCGATCGCCTGGTGCGAGAACGGATCCGGCGTCGTCGCGTACTCGTGGCTGTCGCCCACCACGAGGCTGCCATCGGCGCCTTGCGCCACGATGAGGTGCACTCCACGACGAAGTTCCTCGGGGTGTTCGGATGCCAACCGCGCCTTGAGCGCAGCGGCGGGTGCGAGGTCGGAGAAACCGCTGTAGCGCGCGATGCTGAGATCCGAAAGTACGGTCCCCGGCAGCCGAAACCCCGGATCGGCGAGCCGCATCATCTGCAGCTTGCAGCGAGTCAGCGAGTATCGGGCGAGGCGGTCGCCGTACAGACCGCTAAAATCATCTCCCGGGCAGACGACCAGCCGGGCTGCCTGAACCGGGCCGCGGGACGTGCGGATCTCCGGCAGTTCCACCGCGAGCGCTGTGCAGTCGCGGATGAACGTCACGCCGTGGGTCCGCTCGAGCCATGACGCGAGGCGGGGGATCGCCTCCCGTGACTCGACCCTGAACTCCGCATCGCTCACGAGGACTGCCTGAAGCTCGGGCGCGACGAGCGCCGGGCAGCGGCGTCGTGCCTCGGCGGCTCCGAGCAGGCGGCATCCTTCGGCCATCTCCGTCTCGAGGAACGACTCCAGCACCGCGACCGACTCCGGACGCCGCGCCGTAATCCACGCCCCTGACTGGATCACCGTGATGCCGGCGGCGGGACCTACCTCGAGCCACGTGTCGCGCGTGCGCCGTGCCCGAGCCCACATCTGGCCGCGCTCCTGGCCCGAAACCGTCACGAAACCGAAATTTCGGATCGATGCGCCGTTGGCCTGCGTGTCGCGATCGACCACGGCGACGCTCCAGCCGCGCCGCGTCGCGGCCAAGGCGGTGGCGAGCCCGAGAATCCCCGCCCCGACCACGAGGAGATCATGGCGACCGGACATTTGGCGTCGCGTCATATAGAGTCATGCGGGGCGAAGGCCCGACGGCGTGCAAGCACTATCCACAATCAGGCCGACCGAAGCCATCGCTTTCGAGTCATCCTGCCGTCATAGAAGGACCACCTGATGGCCCTCGCAGCAGCCGATGCCGGTTCCCGCCTGCCCAGCGCCGTCACGCGCTGGCTCGAGCGCGCCTCGCCACTGGCATTCACCGTTTTCGCGTCGCTCGCCGGCTTCGCCACGTACTTCTCGATGTACGCCTTTCGCAAGCCCTTCGCCGCTGCGACGTTCGGGCACGTCGACGGCTGGAACTTCACGCTCGATTTCAAGATCGCGCTCGTGATCGCCCAGGTGATCGGCTATGCCGCGTCGAAGTTCATCGGCATCAAGGTCATTGCCCAGATGCGCTCGGCCGGTCGCGCGCGCGCGATTCTCGGGCTCATCGGGGCGTCCTGGATCGCCCTCGTCCTGTTCGCGCTGGTCCCGCCACTCTTCAAGATCGTGGCCCTGTTCGCGAACGGGCTCTGCCTCGGCATGATCTGGGGGCTGG
>CAYNCY010000067.1:7838-11972 GCA_964395195.1 uncultured Steroidobacteraceae bacterium | reverse complement strand
GCTTGGCGGCCGCGGTTCGCCGCGAAGGACGGGATTGATGTCGGCGCAGATGAAAGCAGTCCGAGTTGTCGGGCGAGATGCAGTGGCTGGGCAGCGAGCCGCTCGAGGCACAGCCGAGCGGCGCCGGGCTGCACCGAACTTCCGCTTTGGTGCGGGCGACGGCGCGTCCTCGGGTCCGATTACGCTTTCGGTCATGCGATCGATGGTCGCTGCGGCAGACGCGCTGCGCGGCTACCTGTCTGCGTTCGGCGGCGCGTCGCTCACGATGCCCGACCTCGAATCCGAGGGCAATGAAGTAGCGGATCTCGTCCGACACTACCAGGCCGCCTCGCGCCTCTTCGTCAAGGAGTGGCTGCGGGATCGGCGACGGACCACGTGGCTCGTGGAGACGGCGTCGGGTCGTACGCTTCATCCGGGCCGCGCGGCAAGCGCCGCTCCTGCCGATCAGGACGATGGCTGCGTGGCGTCGCTCGCCGCCGAGCAGAAGCTTCATGGTCTTCGGGATCGCTTCACGCGCGAGGGCGTCGGCATTCCCCTCGTCGTCCGGTCGCGGGGATCGGCGGAGGAACTCGACATCGTGCGCGGCACCGCCGCGCGCGCCAGAACTGCCGTGGTGCGCGTCGAGCCGGACGCCGATAGGCGCGTCCGGACGGTTCGGGTGACGCTGCACGACCCCGCGCGCGTCGAGTCGTGCCGGATCGGTGCAGTCGCGCTGCCACTTGCAGCGGATTTCACGGCGCCCGTCGCCCAGACCCTTGGCCTCGGCCACAAGCCCGCCGCCATTCCGTACAGCATTCGCGACACAGAGCGTCGCGGCACAATCGACGGATTCACCGCGCTGACCCCGTTTGCACCTGATACGGCGCCGCTGATCCTCATGGAGGGAGTCGGGCTCTCGCCACTGACCATGGCGCAGATCGCGAACGAAGTTGCCGGCGACTCGGTGCTCCGCGAGAGGTACCAGGTCTGGCTGTATCGCTATCCCACCACCGCTCCGCTCCTGTTCGCGGCGAGGACCTTCCGCGCTGACCTCGAGCGACTGTATTCGCGTCTGGATGCGGCTGCGGATCGCCCGGTGCCGGGGCACGGCATGGTGGCTGCTCAAGGTGCGGCGAGCGCCATCGCTCGCTCCGTCATCGCCGAGTCGGGTTCGGCGATCTGGGATGCGGTGTTCACGACGCCGCTCGCGCAGCTGAACGTCACGCCGACGGACCGGGTCTTCCTGGAGTCGCTGTTTTTCTGGAAACCGTTCGAGCGCCTCGAACGGGCCGCCGTGGTGGGTGTCGAGACCGCCACCGAGCTGCAGATGACCGGAGTCGGCGATCGGGCCGTGCAGCTGCTGCAGCGGCAATCGCCACGGTTCCGTTCGATGATCGAGCGCATCTACGGAAACCAGAAGCAACACCTGCGCACGCCGCCGTTGGATGCCGGGCTCCGAACCAGCATTCCCGCGGACTCCAAGCTCTATGCGGAGCCGGTCTGTGAGGCGCTTGCGAATGCCGCGTTGATGTCGGACCGCGCCATCCTGACGCTTGCCGACTCGGTAGCCCGCTCCGATCGTGCCGAGGCGTCGCCGATCGCTCCCTGACCAGCGAACGTCGAACAGGTCGTCGCTTCGAAGCCGCAGTCACGACTCGCCGACGCCCCGGCGCGTCCGTCATTCGATGCGCCAGGCTGTCGGTCCGAAGATCGCGGCGCTACTCGACTCCCACGATCAGCGCACCAAACGGCCCAAGCGCCGCCCGCTGTCCATACGCGTTCCGATCTAGCGTGGCTGCACTTGCAAGCAGGGTTGTGACGTCGGTCCCGCTCACTCCCGCCGAATGCAGGTCGAACGGCACGGTCCGCTGGGTCCCGCTCAGGTTGAGGAAGACCAGAACCGCCTTTCCGTGCCGCGAAATCCGCGCGAAGGACAGCACGCTCGCATCGGTGCGGTTCAGCATCTTGACGGTGCCATCGCGCAGAGCTTCCGTTTGTCGACGCAGCTCGATCAAGCGTTTGTGCCAGTTGAGCAGCGAGTCGGCTCGGGCAGATTCGGACGCAACATTGATTTCCGTATAGCTCGGCGTGACGGGCAGCCACGTCTTGGGGTTGCTGCTGAATCCCGCTTGGGCGTTCGAGGTATCCCACTGCATCGGCGTGCGCTCGCCGTCACGGCCCTTCTCCATGGGCCAGCCCGTAATCCCGATCGGATCGCGAACGTCCTCGACTCGCGACGGTGTCGCTGTTCGCTGCCCGAGTTCCTCGCCCTGATAGAGGAGGGCGGTCGACTTGGACGTGAGCAGCAGCGCAGCAACGATCTTTGCAATCTCGTCGTTGTGCTTGCCGTCACCAAATCGATCCCAGCTGCGAATATTGTCGTGGTTGTCGAACACGAGCAACGGCTGCGAGCCGTGAATCTGTGAGTACACCTCGGTCAGGAGTCTCCGAAGAGTCGACGCGTCCAGAGTTGGGCCGAAGCCGATCAGCATATCCATCGGCAACTGCAGCTCGTTGTGCTTCGCACCGCCGTACCACGCGTCAAGCGATGCGGTCTTCGGCAGGTATGTCTCTCCGATTAGCAGGCGATGACCGGGATACGAGTCGATGAGTGCGCGCAACCGGCGGATCGTTCCATGCACTTCTGGCAGGTTGTCGGTGTAGATGTGGTCGAGGTTCGGGTCCCCCTGCGCATTTCGGCCCCCTAGTACGGGCTCGTCACGAAGCGCCGGGTCCTCAAAGAGAGTCGGAACGGCGTCGAGTCGGAATCCACTCACGCCGCGATCAAGCCAGAACCGTATGGCGCTGAACATTGCAGCCTCGACGGCGGGGTTGCGCCAATTCAGGTCCGGCTGCTGCTTGTAAAACTTGTGGTAGTAGAACTGTTTGACGGCGGGCACCCATTCCCACGCAGAGCCGCCGAACAGACTCACCCAATTGTTAGGCGGCTGCGCGCGCCCGTCGGCACCGACTATGCCGTCGTTCCAGACGTACCAGTCGTGCTTCGGGTCGCTGCGTGACGATGCGGCATCGCTGAACCAGGAGTGCCGGTCGGACGTGTGGTTCATCACCATGTCGATGAGCACATGAATGCGTCGCTTGTTGGCCTCCACGACCAGTCGATCGAAATCTGCGAGCGTCCCATACTGCGGATCGATGTCCCGGTAATCGGAAATGTCGTAGCCAAAGTCCACTTGCGGGGACGGAAACATTGGCGAGATCCAGATCGCGTCCACGCCGAGGTCCCGCAGGTAGTCGAGCCGCTGCGTAATGCCGTTGAGATCCCCTATGCCATCGCCATCCGAATCCTGAAAGCTGCGAACGTATATTTCGTAGACGACCGCGTGCCGCCACCACACGTCGCCAACGGACCTGTGCTTGCTCGGCGCGTCAGCTACGGCCGCGGAGGCGACGGTCCAGGCGAGCCCGATGAGGACCAGGCGTAATAGGCTTCTCATTGGGGCACCATTTCTCAGTGGAGGGCGCTTACCGCGCAGACGGCATAACCAAGTGCATCCAGCTCGACGTGCATCGACGCAGGAGCCGACGCGGAAGCAGGGCAACTTCCAGCTAGGGTCTCGAATCGAGCGGACGTCGCCTCGACCTCAATCGCGCCGCTGACGGGGTGGCTCGAAGTGTTGAAGGCAATGACGTATTCGCGGCCGGTAGTCGGGTCGAATCGCGATACCGCGAATAAACCGGGCGTACTGGAATAGTTCCGGACGACCTGTCGACCGTGGCGCAGCGCATCGTGTGCAATACGCAGTTTTGCAAGGCGCGCAATGTGCGCGAACAGCACATTGCTGCGGTCAAACGGGATCCGTTCGGACGACGGAGTACTCCCCAGTGAGTGCTCCGCGAGATAGGACGGCACCCGGCTCATGAACATGTCTTCGCGCGCATCCTGATCGCCACCGAGGCCGCTGAAGCCCTGCTCGTCTCCGTAGTACACGATGGGCACGCCGCGCAGCGTAAATAGCATGGCATTTGCCAGTAGCACCCTTCCCAGCACCTCGGCGTCGGACGCGGACGGCCGGGCCGCGCGGACGAAATGCGCGAATCGACCTTCGTCGTGATTGCTGATGAACGTAGGTAGTTTTCGAGCCGTTGCGGCCCCCCCCTCGTAGAGCGCATCCCTTTCGAAGAGCTCTGCCA
>CAYNCY010000067.1:0-7828 GCA_964395195.1 uncultured Steroidobacteraceae bacterium | reverse complement strand
GGTGTCGCGCACGGCGTTGGCGAACGCAAAGTCCAGAACGGCAGGTAGTCGATCGACGCGGGTGTGCAGCGCCAGAAGTCCAGGGTCCACTCCCGGGCTTGATACCTCGCCGAAGATGTAGAAATTCGGAATGCCGCGCCTGAGCGCCGCGCGGCGCATCGCGGGAGCGAATCCGGCCCAGAACTCCGGGTTCACGTGTTTCGCGGTGTCGATTCGAAAACCGTCGATTCCGAAGCGATCGATCCATCCCCGGTAGATGTCGATGAAGCCTCGAAGGACCCGCGGGTTCTCAGTCATCAGATCGTCGAGGCCCGCGAAGTCTCCCATCGTGGAGCTCTCTCCTGCGAACGTCGAATTGCCGCGATTGTGGTAGTAAATCGGGTTGTTCAGCCAGTCCGGTACCTTCAGGTGCTCCGCTCCCGCCGGAATGTACGGTGTGTACGCGTAGTCCGGGCGCGTTAGCTTCGCAAAATTCTCATTTGTCTGAACCCGCGGGCCGTCTCCCTGGAATCCGGCGTTGATCTCGGGGCCACTAAGGCCGCCTCGCCGCGTGTAGGGGAAGTCGGCGCGTGACCGATAAGCGCAGACATCGACAGAGCACTCGCGATAGGCGATCACGTCGGCCGTGTGGTTGGTCACGATGTCGAGGTAGAGCTTGATACCTCTGGCGTGCGCGGCAGCGACGAGCTCTCGGAAGTCCTCGTCGGTCCCGAAGTGAGGATCCACCTGAGTGAAGTCCGTGATCCAGTAGCCGTGATATCCGGCGGATTCGTGGCCAGGCGCGCCCTGTACGGACTTGTTCTTATAAATGGGGCCCAGCCAGATTGCCGTCGCGCCGAGTGACTGGATGTAATCCAATCGAGCGACGACCCCCCTGAGATCGCCGCCGTGATAGAACGCCTTGTCAGTCGGATCGAAACCCGTCACCAGCCGATCGCCGCGCAATCCACCCAGATCATTGGCCGGACTCGCGTTCTCGAACCGATCCGGTAGCAGAAAGTAAATCGTCTCGTCCTCGAAGGTCCTGCTCCGAAAGTCGCCGGCCGTCGCCGCGGCAGTGGCCAACAATAGGTACGCGAGTGCGACGAGTGTGGGGGCGGAGCGCCCTTGAATCCAGCTCCTGAACGCGGCAGGCAGCCACTGCTGGTGTTGCATCGAAGCGGTTGTCATATGAAGCGACCAGCGGGAGCTCCGCCACACGCCGCGATTACGTCGCGCATGATCATATGGAAAATGATCCTTGGTGGAAGATTGATTCTGGCGATTGTCTTAGAGATGCGCACCGCGGCAAACGGCTGGCGGAAAGTGGTTGCAGTCGAGATGCCGAACTCTTGTCCGGCCCGACCGTCGTGATGCAGCGCAACCAAAGCGTGTGTGCCCTCCGTGTGCCCTGTCTCCTCGTCGGCGGCACGTGCAGACTAGCCTGCAAAAAGATGTCATACGGAACGTGCCACGGCTTGGACATGACAGGCATACTCTGTAACTATAGGCACGAATCGGTTAGAGGGGCGAAGAAAAAAAATGCAAAGAAATCGGGAGGGGAGTGAATCCTCCGGCGCTATCGTGCGCGCTCCCGCGTCGAAGCCGCGCCTTGGGCTATTCGCGATCTGCAATTTGTCCTTCGGCTTCTTCGGGATCCAGATAGCGTTCGGTCTGCAAACAGCGAATATCAGCCGCATCTTCCAGACGCTCGGCGCGTCGATAGATACGCTGCCGATTCTCTGGATTGCGGGACCGGTGACGGGGCTCCTGGTCCAACCGATCATAGGGTATCTGAGTGATCGCACGTGGAACCGGCTCGGCCGGAGACGACCTTACTTCCTGGCCGGTGCGCTCCTAAGCGCATGCGCGATGGTTGCACTGCCGAATGCCAAGGTCCTCTGGTTGGCCGTACCGGTGTTCTGGCTGCTCGATGTTGCGCTGAACGTCTCGATGGAGCCGTTCCGCGCCTTCGTAGGCGATATGTTGCCGGCTGAACAGCGCACGGCGGGGTATGCAGTCCAGACGATTTTCATCGGTGCTGGCGCGCTCCTCTCATCCGCCGCGCCGTTCCTGTTAACCAACGTCTTTGGCCTCTCGGGCTCGACGCCTATGGGTGTCCTGCCTGATACGGTAAAAATTGCGTTTTATGTCGGTGCTGCCGCATTTGTGGCGGCGGTCCTGTGGACGGTCGTTTCGACCCGGGAATATTCGCCGGCCGAGCTCGCCGCTTTTGAGCTTGCGGCTCAGGGCACGGATTCGATCACTGACAACGTCCCGGGTCACAGGGGCTGGCGCGTCATCGGGGGATTGGCTCGCGATGTCCTCGGTATGCCGGCGGCGATGAGGCGCCTCGCGGTAGTACAGTTTTTTTCCTGGTGCGGATTCTTCGTTCTGTGGATCTATGCGACGCCCGTTGTCGCCTTTCATCAGTTTGGCGGCGCCACACCCGGTTCACCTGGATTCAATCGCGCCGGAGACTGGATCGGCGTCCTGTTCGCCGTATACAACGGCGTGGCCGCGATCTACGCGTTCATCCTTCCGCGGCTGGCGCGATGGCTTGGCCGAGGGCGGCTGCACGCGGTCAACCTTGTGGCCGGGGCGGTGGGGTTCGCGGGGTTCATTGCGCTCCGCGATCCCAAGCTGCTGCTCCTGTCGATGGTCGGAATCGGCATCGCCTGGGCCTCCGTTCTCGCGCTGCCATACGCACTGCTTTGTGGAGCAATTCCCTATCGGAAGCTCGGTACGTACATGGGGATCTTCAATTTCTTCGTCGTGCTGCCGCAACTCGTGGTCGCACTTGTGATGGGCTGGATCGTTCGCTTCGCATTTCCGGGCGATCCGGTCGGCGTAATGGCCATTGCCGCGGGGTGTTTTCTGCTCGCCGCGGCGATCGCCTGGCGCCAGGGGGACAAATGAGCGACTGGTGGCGTGGCGCCGTGATTTACGAGGTGTACCCGCGGAGCTTTGCGGACTCAAACGGTGACGGCATCGGCGATCTTCCCGGGCTGCTCAGCCGCATGGACTACATAGCCGATCTCGGCGTCGACGCGATCTGGATCGCGCCGTTCTACCCGTCGCCGATGCGGGATTTTGGCTACGACATCGCCGACTTCTGCAATGTCGATCCGATGTTCGGAACGCTGCGCGATTTCGATGATGTCGTGAAGCGCGCGCATTCGCTGGGCCTCAAGATCATTCTCGACCAGGTCTATTCGCATACGTCTGATCAGCACGCCTGGTTTGCCGAAAGTCGGTCGAGTCGAGACAACGCGCATGCTGACTGGTACGTCTGGGCCGACGCACGCCCGGACGGTAGTCCACCCAACAACTGGCAGTCGCTGTTCACAGGTCCCGCCTGGACCTGGGACGCTCGGCGCGCCCAGTACTACATGCACAACTTTCTCCGGGAGCAGCCTGACCTCAACCTGCTGAATCCGGCGGTTCAGACAGAGATTCTCCGGATCGGACGGTTTTGGCTCGAACGAGGCGTCGATGGATTTCGCGTCGACGCGGTCTCCCACTTCACCCACGACGAGGCGCTGACCAACAATCCTCCGCGTATCGGCGGTCCGCGCATGAGACCGGTTGATTTTCAGGTGCTTGCGCACAACGCGGATCGACCGGAGACGTTGCCGGTGTTGGAGCGGATCCGATCACTGGTCGATCAGTTCCCGGACCGCTGCGCGCTCGGCGAGATCGGTGCACCGGGCGAGGCGCTTCGAAATGTGGCGGGCTACCTCGGGCCCGGTCGACTGCACTCCGCTTACAGCTTTCAGTTCCTGCGCTCGGATTCTCCAAGCCCCGCGTCGGTTCGCGACGCAGTGGAAGAATGGGATCGTCGCTACGATGGCGGCTGGCCCACGTGGGTCTTCAGCAATCACGACGCACCCCGTGTAGCTACGCGCTGGCACGAACATTCCGACGTCGCCTCGACCGCTCGGCTGTTCAATGCACTTCTGCTCGCGCTGCGGGGCTCGGTTTGCATCTACCAGGGTGAAGAGCTTGGGTTGCCGCAGGCTCATGTCCCATTCGAGCGGCTCCGCGACCCGGAGGCAATCGCAAACTGGCCCGCCACGTTTGGCCGCGACGGCGCGCGTACGCCTATGCCCTGGCGGCAGGGGGCTGCGCACGCGGGATTCTCGGAAGTCGAACCGTGGTTGCCGGTCGACCCGGATCATCTGCCGCTTTCGGTTGATTGCCAGCAGGGAATCCGCGAGTCGACGCTGGAGTCGGCTCGAGACGTTATCCGGGTGCGACGGGAGCGGCCGGCACTGCGCGACGGAGAGATACGCTTCATCACTGCCCAGGGCGACGTGCTGCTGTTCGAGAGGGCCTCGGGCAGTGATCGCGTGTTCTGCGCATTCAACCTTGGAGGCGTTGACGCCCGTGTCGTAGCGCCCGCTGATCGGCAGTGGTCGGTACTCTGCTCCTCCGCCTGCACCCGGTCGGGGCTGTTCGAGTCCATCGACCTGCCGCCTTCGGGATACCTGTTCGCCGGATCCCTGCCAGAGTCTCGACACGCGGTGGCAGACACAGATCGCTAAAATGTCGCGGAGGCATTTTCGGACACACCCATGACCCTGCGACGCCCAACAAGACTCGAGGACCTGGCCAAGCTTGCCGGCGTGTCCATCACGACCGTCTCGCGCGCCCTGAACGACAGTCCGGCCGTCAATCCGCACACGAAACGTGCGATCTGGAAGCTCGCCCGCGAACAGGACTACCCATTTCGCGGCTATATGCCGGCCGGACCCACGATGGCGGCTGCCACCATTATGGTCGTGGTCTCGCGCCCCCAGGGGCGCGACTCAAAGCTCTCGGATCCATTCGTACTCGAGCTGGTGGCGGGCATCGGCGAGGCAGCGCGGGCCCGCGGTTGCGACATTATCGTTTCCCACCGAACGCCGACCGGATTCGAGGACCTGACCGAGGCGATGGAGACCAGCCGGGCAAACGGCACGATCTTCCTCGGACAGAGCACGCTGCACGCCGCGTTCAACCGCCTAGCCCAGTCGGAGTCGAGGTTTGCCGTCTGGGGCGCGCAACTGCCCAAGCAGTCGTATTGCTCTGTAGGCAGCGACAACCCGCACGGTGGGAAGCGCGCCACCATGCACCTCGCGAGGCTCGGCCGCCGGAGGATCGTTTTCCTGGGCGATACCGAGGCGCCCGAGTCGATGCAGCGCCGCTTGGGTTACCTGGCAGGCTTGCAGCAGGCGGGCCTGCCTGCGGATCCCAAGCTGACAGTACCGGCGCATTTCGAAGTAGAGGCGGCGGAGGCGTCCGTCGACGCTCTGATCGGTCGACGCGTGAAGTTCGACGGTATTGTCGCGGCGAGCGATTTGATTGCGATCGGCGCGATCCGTTCGCTGCTTCGCGCCGGCCTCTCGGTACCCGGCGATGTGTCGGTCGTCGGATACGACGATTTGTCATTTGCCCGCTTTGGCCGCCCGGCGTTGACGACTGTTCGTCAGGACACGGCGCTTGCCGGACGACTCCTCGTGTCCAAGCTCCTCAATGCTGAACAGGGTGGTGAGCTCACCTCCGAGCGCTTGCCGACCGATCTGCTCGTGCGGGGCAGCTGCGGCGGCTAGCGGAACTGTCGTCCGTCGCTGCGCAGGTGACGTAGCGTCTGACGGGTTTTGCATTAGTTTTCATAGCTCATCAATGGCGCATCGCAATATGCGTTTGGAGTCTGCGCGCTGCGCTGTTTCCTAACCTATTGATATATAACAGTTCACGAGGCCTGAGGAGTCCCGCTCCCCTCGACTACTTGTTGTGAGTGCCGCGGGCTTGCATATTCCAACCATAATTCGCAGACTTTTGCGGAAGCAGTTAGCGCGCCAAAACCTGTCGTTGCGCTGCCGGCGCGCCACGGATGCGCCACGCGACTTAGAGAATAAAGATTTGGGATTCGGGGGGAGCGCGAGGCATCGCTTCGCGTGGCACGAGTCAACTCCCCGTAGCTAAAGCACCACACGACCGGGCCTGGATCCCGGTCGTCCTAGAACGAATTGCGAGGGAGGTTCCGCCATGTCGACGCCAAGAATTTGCTCCGTGGTCCATCGCACGTTGCGCGCCGCACGAGGCGAGCGAGGTGTCACAGCGCGGCTGCCGCTGTTGCTACTCGCACTCGCGGGGACTGCTGCCGCGCAACAGGCGCCGAGCTCGGCCAGCGCGCCGGGTGACACGCTTGACGAGGTCGTCGTCACCGGAATCCGGCACGCCGTCCAGGAAGCCGTTGAAGCGAAGCGCGATTCCGGCAGCATCGTCGAGGCGATTTCGGCGGAGGACATCGGCAAACTTCCCGATATCAGCATCGCCGACTCCCTGTCGCGACTCCCCGGTGTGACTGCACAGCGCGCGGCCGGTCGCGCATCCGGGATAAGCGTCCGTGGCACGGATCCGGCATTTACAAATGCGCTACTCAACGGCCGGGAGCAGGTCAGCACGGGCGACAACCGTGACATTGAATTTGATCAGTACCCGTCCGAACTCTTCTCCGGCGCGATTGTTCACAAGACCCCGGATGCGCAGTTGATCGGGCAGGGCCTCGCCGGCACGATCGACCTGCAGACGACGCGGCCACTCGAGTACGGCAAGCGCGCGCTCGCGTTCAACCTGCGCGGCGAACAGAACTCGAACGGCGACCTCGGTGCGAACTCGACCGACAAGGGTTACCGCGCCAGCTTCTCTTACATAGACCAGTTCGCCGACAACACGTTCGGCGTGGCCGTGGGATATGCGCGCCTAAAAACACCGCAGGCCACGCAGGGCGTTGGCGCCTATGGGCCGTGGCATCTGAACGATACGGCGGTCGATGGGTATAACTTCCATCCGGACGTCCCGACCGACGTCTGGGTGACAAACGGCATGAAGATTCGGGCCGACATGGGCGACGAGATTCGTGACGGCCTGATGGCGACCCTGGAATGGCGTCCGAACAGCAGCTTCACGAGCACGCTCGACGCGTACTACACGAAGTCCGATACGACCGACGACGCACGCAGCCTCGAGTGGAACCTTGGCAACTACCCGACGGACGTCCTCTACTCGAACGAGGTGTTCCGAGACAACTCGTTGGTCGGCGCCTCGATCGCCAACGTCCGTCCACTCGTCCGCAACTTCCAGTTCATCACCAACGACAAGATCGAGGCCCTCGGCTGGAACAACAGTTCGCCGTTGGTTCGTGGACGCTGATTGGCGACCTCAGTTGGTCGAAGGCCACGCGTGACCAGTTCCAGCCTGAGACGAACGCGCAGTACGGCACCTGTCGGGGCAACGGCGATCCGAACGCGACTCCACCGATCGCCAATGACTACAGTTGCTTCGACTCGGGCCAGTTCCTGCTGAGCTCACAGCAGATGCAGGTCGTGCTCGGTTCGTTGATGGGCGACGGCAACTTGTCGCCGAACCGCAGAGACCGCAGCGGCGTGCGCTTTCGTCTGGGGCATGGCCCGAAGCAGGTCGACTACCTCGACTGGAAGGTCTCGCTGTTCGCGAATATTGAATGCAGCCGCCGTACGAGCGCGACGGGCGCGGCTTTTGCGGACTTCACTCCGCTACCCGAACTTGGCGAACTGCAGCAAGCTGTCTACTTCGGTGATGGCAAGAAGCATCTGTCGGAGGAGTACCTGAAGGCGCTCACGCCACTCGCGCTCGCCATCTGGTACATGGACGATGGCTGCTTCACCGTGCGTTCCAAGGGCGTACAGGAGCGCACTCAAGGCGGTAGCGGACGTATCGAGTTCTGTGTCGACGCGATGAACGTCGGCACTCGCGATCGCATCGTCGAATACTTGCGCGACACGCAGCACCTCGACGTCAAGCTCATCACACGCGGCGCTCG
>CAYNCY010000066.1:0-11986 GCA_964395195.1 uncultured Steroidobacteraceae bacterium | reverse complement strand
ACCGCGTAGCACTCGCAGCAACGCGCCTCGACACCCGCGCGATCGAGTACCGTGATGCGTCCCCGCGAATAGGAGATCAGCCGCGCATCCTGGAGCTTGCCGGCCGCAGCGGTGACACCCTCCCGCCGCACCCCGAGCATGTTGGCGATCAGCTCCTGGGTCATCGTGAGTTCGGGCGATGTCAGGCGATCGAGGCTCAGCAGGAGCCAGCGGCAGAGCTGCTGATCGATCGAGTGGTGCCGGTTGCAGACGGCGGTCTGCGCCATTTGCGTGATGAGCGCCTGGGTGTACCGCAGCAGCAGGTGCTGCATCGCGCTCGCGCGCGTGAATTCTTCCTTGAGGTATCGACCGGCGAGCTTGTAGGCGCGCCCGGCGCTCTGCACGACCGCCCGGCTCGGGGTGGACTCCCCGCCCATGAAGACCGAGACGCCAACGACGCCGTCATTGCCAACGACGGCGATCTCGGCGGACGCGCCATCGAGCATGACCGCGAGCAGCGAGACGATGGACGTCGTCGGGAAGTACACGTGCTCGACGCGAACTCCGGACTCGTAGATGACCTGCCCGAGCTCGAGCGCCACGGGTGTCAGGCGCGATTCCAGCTGCTCCCAATCGACCTCTGGCACAGCGGCCAGGAGCCTGTTACGAAGCGGCGAGTCAGATACCGAAGCCGATGACCTCAACCGGGGTGCTCCTTGCGTGCGAATAAAGGACGATAGCACCAAAGAGACTAGTCGCGCGTCGGCCGGGTGACTGTTCGCTATCGAACATAGCTGCCCCGTATCGACGTCAGGCGCGCCCGGTGGGCAGGGCTATCGACGCAGCTTCATGATCCTGCCGTAGAGCCGCTTGTCGGATTCGTAGCAGACGCACGAAACTGCCTCGAGTTTTCGACGATCCGTAATGACGATCTCCCCGCGTCGATAGTCGATCATCCGGTCGGCCTGGAGCTCACCGGCCGCCTTCGTCACGCTGACTCGCCTTACGCCGAGCATGCGGGCGAGGAACGCCTGCGTCAGGTGAAACTCGGCACCCCCCGCGCGATCCTGGGTCATCAGCAGCCACCGCGCGAGGCGCTCGGGAATGGTGTGGAAGCGCGTGCAGACGGCGAGTTGCGAGACCTGCCGAAGCTGGACATAGGCGTAGCGGCTGACGATACCGGCGAAGGTCGAGCGAGCCTCGAGTTCGCGGCGAAAGCGCGCCGCCGTCATCCGCAGCGCTATTCCCGGGCCCTGGACCAGGGCGTGAAAAGGCGCCGCATCGACGCCGCAAAGCAGCGTGCTGCCGAGGAGCCCCTCATCGCCAATGAGCCCGACCTCGAGTGTCGCATCGGGGCCGGCCGGCACCATGACCGAGATGAAGCCGCTGAGCGGGAAATAGACGTAGCGGGTCGCGGTGTCGGGCTCGGCGAGTACCGCGCCGAGTTCGAGCGTGACGGGCTTCGCGTCGCGAACGAGCGAGGCTCGCTCGCGGGGGGAGAGCGCCGCCAGCAGGCGGTTCGTGCCGGTGGTCGGGAGGAGCGAGGCCATGGCGCGGGGCATGCGGATCTCCGGTGTGGCCCCAACAGTCAACCGCCGTGCACGCCCGGGTCTGTGCGTTCGCGTACGGCAGCGGTTGTCAGCGCAACGCCTACTCACGTCAGCGCACGCCCGAATCCGCTTCGCGTCGTGCTCCCCGGGGTCGCCACGGGCAGGAACGGAAGACCGTGCGGCAGCGAACAGACGCTTTTACGCACCCCGCCGTACATATCGTACCTGGGCGCCTCTTGGGCTTCCCGGGGGGCGCGCGCCGTTGGCGCGACCGGCACGGGCTCCTTTGAGGTCAGTTCGAACAACGCCGCAACGCGGCACAGGCATCGTCGCGATGAGTAGCTATCCACTGACCCCGCGCAACGCCCCGATCACGGTGACGACGCCGATCATTCCGCTCAACTTCGTCTATCCGGCGCTGTCGCGGTCCCAGCTCGCCTCCATCGTGCGCGCGTACTGGGGCTCGATCCTCGGAATCGCGTGCCTGGTGTTCGGGATCGCGCTGGCGGCGATCGCAGCCTGGCCCCGGACCTACACGGCGGGCGTCACGCTGATGGTCAACTACGCGGTCAACGACCCGGCGAATGGCAAGGAGCTTCCGCTCGGCCAGCTCGAGAGCTACATCGCGACGCAGGTCGAGCTGATGCAGACGCCCGAGGACCTGCTCGCGGTGGTCGACCGGTTGAACCTCACGGAGTACTCCGACTACACGCGAGGCTACCGGGGCGACAGCGGGACGTTGCGCGAATGGGCCGCCGAGCAGCTGCGCAAGCGCATGGCCATCTATCAGGGCTTCCAGGGCAGCCAGCTCATCCATATCTCGTACTCGGCGCGCACCGCCGCCGAGTCGGCCAACGTCGCGAACGCCCTCGCGGACGTCTACAAGGAACAGGAGATTCTGAGGGCGACTTCGCAGCCCGGTGAGCGGGCGAAGCGGTATGCCGCCCAGCTCGAGGACCTCAAGAACAAGGTGGACATCGCGCAGCAGAACGTCACCGCGTTCCACCAGCGCAACGGGCTCATCGACGACGGCACGAAGACGAATGTCGACGTGGCGCTCCTCGCGACGCTGGAGGGGCGGCTCGCCGAGGCCGAGGACAGCCGGCGGGTCGCCGAGGCGCGCGCCGCCGGCGATCAGGCGGTGAGCGACCAGGCACTCGCATCGCCCGAGGTGCAGGCGCTCAAGACTCAACTCGCGGGCCAGGACCAGACCATCGCGCAGCTGAGTGCGAACTATCTTCCGGGATATCCGGCACTCCGCGATGCCGAGGCGCAGCGCGAGAGCACGCTGAGGTCGCTGAAAGTCGCGCTGTCGCGCTACTCGGCGAACGCATCCGGTGGCCTGCGCGTGGCAGAGCGCCTCCAGCGGAGCCTGTCGCAGGCCGTCACCGAGCAGCGCGGACGCGTCCTTCGCTACGGCCAGCTGCACGACGAGGCGGCGAAATACCAGCTGGAGCTCGAGTCCGCGCAGACCGTCTACAAGCGCGCGCTCGAGGACTACGACCAGATCATGTTCGCCGCCGGCAGCCACTACAGCAACGTCGCGGTCGTGAGTCGCGCGACGCCGCCCGTCGCCGCGAGCAAGCCGCGGGTGCTGGTCGGGCTCGTGCTCGGCGCGGTGGCCGCCGTGGTGCTCGGGCTCGGCGTGCCGCTCTTCTACGAGTTCTTCCACCGTCGGGTGCGGTGCCGCGATGACCTCGAGCGTCACCACGGCGTGCCGGTGCTGATTGAATTTGGCCGCCGGCCCGTGGCGTACCGGCCATGAGCGCGCGCTTCCTCGGTCCGCGGAAGTCCCCGACGATTTCCGATGTGCCGCTCGAGATGCACGGCCGGGAGAACGCGCCCGTGCTCCGCGATCTCCCGTCGCACGAGGAGATCATTGAGCCCGGGCCTGACGTGCTGATGGCCCACTCCCCGCACGATGTCCATTGCGAGACGGTGCGGGCACTGCGTACCGAACTGATGCTGCGCCGCGAGTCATCGCCCGACCGCTCGGACGTCATCGTGCTCCTGAGCCCCTGCGGCGGCGAGGGGCGTTCGCTTCTTGCCGAGGAACTCGCGGTCGCCTTCGCACAGTCGGGCCGGGCGACCCTGCTGGTCGATGCGGACATGCGCTACCCGCGCCAGCACGAACTCTTTCCGGTCGACAACTCCGAAGGGCTGGCGCAGGCGATCGAGAGCGGCGCGAGCCCGAGACTGTATGGCGTCAAGCACGTGCCGCGGCTCTCGGTGCTGACCTCCGGCCACGTCACGCGCAACCCCCTCGAGCTCCTCTCGAGCCAGCGCTTTGCGGCGCTCGTCGAGGAGTGGCGCCAGTCCTACGCGTTCGTGGTCATCGATACCCCGCCGGTCGGGGAGTTCTCGGATGGCCTTGCGATCGCGAGCGTCGTCGGCCGCGTCCTGACCTTGAGTCGCGCGCGCCGCACCCCGTTCAAGAGGATGCAGGAGATGCTGCGGCGGTTGGCCGCGACCCGCGCACAGGTCCTCGGAGCCGTCATCAATCACTTCTAAGGACAATGCGGCCTGCGCACTCGCCGACGCGGCGCTGTCGCTCGAACCGTGAAGCAGCACCGTCGTGGAATCAGTGCCATCAAGCCCGGACGCTCTCGGAAACCCCTGGATGCGGGACGACCGTCATTCGTGGCTGCTCGCGGCCATGGTCTGGGCGCTGATCGTGCTGATGACGGTACCGGAGGGCTTCGACTACGAGCAGCTCCTCCTCGTCGGCGCGCCGGAAGCGGGCAGCCTCGTCAGCCGCTTGCTCTGGATCGGCCTCCTCGCGCTCGGCGTGCTCTTCATCGGCCGGCGCATCGGACTCGCCTGGCTGCTGTCCCGGACGCTAAACCCCTATCTTCTGTGGCTCGCCGCGCTCGCGATCGCCAGCATCGCCTGGTCGATCGATCCGGGCCTGAGCGCCCGGCGGGTCGTCCGCCTCGTGACGATCGTGCTGGTGTGCGGCTCCGTCGTGCTGTCGGGATGGCAGCCGCAGCGTTTCCAGGCGGTGCTGCGACCGATCCTGACCCTGCTGCTGGTCGGGTCGCTGATTTTCGGCCTCGCGATGCCGACGCTCGCCATTCACCAGGAATCGGCGCCCGAGCTCGCGGGCGCCTGGCGGGGCCTCGCGAACCACAAGAACGGGCTGGGGGCGCTCGCGTGCCTCGGTCTCCTCCTCTGGCTGCACGCCGGCTTGACGCGGCAGGTGTCGCGCCTCGCCGCGATCGCAGGTGGGGCCGCGGCGGTCACCTGTCTCCTCCTGTCCCGGAGCTCGACGTCCTTCGCGACCGCCATCGTGGTTTCGCTCCTGATGGCGATGATTTCGAGGGCTCCGCAGAGCCTCAGGCCCTACACGCCGCACTTCGTGGGCGCGCTCGGGGCAATCCTGCTCGTCTACTCGGTCGCCGTGCTCGACATCGTTCCTGGCCTCGGTGCACTGCTGGCACCCGTCGTCGCCTTCGCCGGCAAGAGCGCGACGTTGACGGGCCGCACCGACATCTGGGCCATCGTCGTCGAGCACATCCGCATGCATCCCCTGCTCGGCACGGGCTACGGCGCCTACTGGGCGGCGGCACCACGGGCCGGGACCGACTCGTACGAGTTCGTCGTCCGCATGGGCGGGTTCTATCCGGGCTCCGCGCACAACGGTTACCTGGACATCGCCAACGACCTCGGCGTGGTCGGTGCGGCACTGCTCCTTGGCTATCTCTTCGCCTTCGGCCGCCAGGTGCTGCAGTTGCTGCGCGTCGATCGCGACCAGGCGGTCCTGTACCTGGCGCTCCTGCTGCAGCAGGGCTTCTCGAACCTGACCGAGTCGCACTGGTTCAGCGTGCGCAGCGTCGATTTCGTCGTGATGACGCTGGCGACGATGGCGCTCGCGCGCGGCATCCTCGAGGAACGCCTGCGCGCCGCGATCCCGGGCAGCGAACAGGCGTTGATGCCAACTCCGGACGGTCACCTCCTCGACGGGAGTCGGCCGTGAACCGCATTCGCCGCCGGTGCGTGGAGGGGTCGTCGTGACGGGTGCGGTCGCGGCGCCGGAGTCATCGGGTCCGATCCCGTCGCTCGACGGAATCCGGGCGGTCGCGGTCTCGCTCGTCTTCCTGTCCCACGATGGCCTCGGCGGCCTCATCCCGGGCGGCCTCGGCGTCACGATCTTCTTCGTGCTGAGCGGGTTCCTGATCACGACGTTGCTGCGCTCCGAATACACGCGCACGGGCCGGCTCAACTACCGCGGCTTCTACCTGCGACGGATTCTGAGGCTGATGCCGCCCCTCTTCGTCGTGATTGCGGTCACGGGGGGGCTCGCCGCACTTGGCGTGATCGACGGCGCCTTCACGGTACCGGGGCTCCTCTCGACGCTCTTCTACTTCGGCAACTACTTCGTGATCGCGAATGACTTTCGCGGGCTCCCGGCCGGCATTGGCGTCGTGTGGTCGCTGGCGATCGAGGAGCACTACTACCTGCTCTTTCCGCCCGTCGCGGCGCTCCTCCTCGCGAGCGGCCGGACGCGGGTGACGGCGCTCTCGCTCGGCGTGCTCTGCTCGGCCGTCCTCGCGTGGCGCTGCTGGCTGCTCGCGCACGGCGCCAGCACCGCGTACCTGACCATGGCGACCGACACGCGGGTCGATGCGATCCTGATCGGCTGTGCGATGGCGCTGCTCAAGAACCCGTGGCTCGATCCCGTCAAGCCGTTCAGCCGCCGGCGCGAGACGACGCTCGCTCTCGCGGCCGTTGCGGTGCTGATCGGCACGCTGCTGGTGCGCGATGCGGGCTTTCGCGTGACGCTTCGCTACACGCTCCAGAGCCTCGCGATCGCGCCGCTCATCTACCTCGCGGTCGCCCGCGCGGAGCGCGCCCCGTTCCGCTGGTTGAACGCGGCACCGCTGGTCTACCTCGGCACCGTGTCGTACACGATCTATCTCGTCCACCAGGTCGTGATGCTCGGGATCGGCAAGCACTTCCCCGGGCTCGGTGCGACCGCGCTCGGTGTCTCGACGATCGCGGTGACGCTGCTGGTGGCCGAGCCCATGCGCCGGTGGGTGGAGGAGCCCTGCGCGAGACTGAGGCGCCGGCTGCACGGGCGACAGGCGGCCGGGCGTGCGCGGGCCCCGAAACTGACGCGGCTGGCCTCGCCGTGAACGCCGCCTACGTCACGACGTCCTATGACGTCTCGCCCGAGGCGGCGCTCGGGGCGATCCGTGCCCACGAGGGCCCGGTGCTGCTCGACCTCGACGAGACGCTCTACCTCGGCAACTCCACCGAGGACTTCATCGACTCGGCGTGGCCGGGTGCCCTTGCGCTCGTGCTGCTCAGGTTCCTCGATGCGCTCGCGCCGTGGCGGTGGACGGGCGGCGAAAATACCCGCGACGTCTGGCGGGTCCGCGCGATCTCGGTGGTGTTTCCGTGGACGGGACGACGCTGGCGCGCGCGGGTCGTCAAGCTTGCGCTTCGGTTCACGAACGAGCGCCTCGCGGCCGCGCTGACGGCGGAGGATCGATCGACGATCATCACGACCACCGGCTTCCTGCCGATCGTCGCGCCGCTCGTGGACGCGCTCGGCTATGGCGACCTCAAGGTGGTGGCGGCCCGCGTCTGGACCTGCGCCGACCGGCGCGCCGGCAAGCTCGCGTTGACGGTGGCGGCGCTCGGCGCCGATACGGTCGGACGCGCGCTCGTGATCACCGACTCGGCACAGGACCTCGATCTGCTCAACGCCTGCGCGCGTCCGCTGCGGACGGTCTGGCCGGAGGCGATCCGACGCCAGGCGCTGAACGGCATCTACCTGCCGGGACAGTACCTCTCGCAGGTCAAGCGGCCGGGGACGCGCTACATCGTGCGCGGCATCCTGCAGGAGGACTTCGCGTTCTGGGTCCTGAGCTCGATCGCCTATGCGGGCTTTCCCGTGCTGCACGTGCTCGGCCTCCTGTTCCTGCTGGTGTCCTTCTGGGCGGTCTACGAGCGGGGCTATGTCGACAACGACCGGGTCGCGGTCCGCTACGAGGAGTCGCCGAAGCTGAGCGAGACGTTCGCGACCTCGACCGTCGCGACCCCGAAATGGCAACCGTGGCTGTGGGCGATCGCGTGCGGGGTGATTGGCGTTTGGTTGCTGCGCTGGCCGGAGCAGCGGCCGGTCAGCGCGCTGGTTGCGTGGGGACTCGTGCTCCTCGCGACGCACGGCTGGTTCTATCTCTACAACCGCTTCGACAAGAGCTCGCGCGTCTGGCTGTTCGCGGGGCTGCAGCTCGCGCGCGGCGCGTCGTTCGTGGCGGTGGTGCCGGTCGGTCCCATGGGCGCCGTCGGGCTCGGCGCCCACGTGCTCGCCCGGTGGGTGCCCTACTACCTCTATCGCCTGGCCGGCAAGGATTGGCCGGAGGCCCCGTTTCATCTCATCCGGCTGCTCTTCTTCGTCATTCTCGGGGTGCTGGTCGGGCTTGCGAACCCAAGCGCCGTATTCTCGGTGACCGCACTCGGTCTCCTCGCGTGGAACCTCTTCCGCGCCCGCCAGGAACTGGCCGCGGCCGTCGCAGGCGCGCATCGCCTGGACCGACGCCGGCGGGGACCGGTGCCGTGAACGTCAGCATCTGCATTGCGACGTTCCGTCGGCCCGATCGACTGGCCGAGTTGCTCGATGACCTCGTGCTGCAGAGCGTGGCTCCGGGTGAAATCGTCATTGTCGACAACGACGCGACGGGGAGCGCACGCACCGTCGTCGAGCGGCGGATCGCCCGGGGTGCGCCGTGCGAGATCCGCTACGCGATCCAGCCGCTTCGCAACATTTCCCTGACCCGGAACGTCACCGTCGAGCTCGCGACCGGCGAGTGGCTCGCGTTCATCGACGATGACGAGCGGGCGCCGCCCCACTGGCTCGCGTCCCTCCTCGGTGCGGTTCAGCACCGTTCGGCCGACGGCGCGACGGGGCCGGTCGTGCCGTGGGTTCCGGACAGCGCGCCCGCGTGGATCCGGCGCGGGCGGTTCTACGAATGGGCGCGAATGAGGACCGGCACGCTCGTTCCCCTCAACAAGCTGCGCTTCGGGAACGTGGTGCTGCGCGGCTCGCTGCTCCGGGCGCTTTCGGCCCCGTTCGACCCGAGCTACGGCCTGACCGGAGGCGAGGACGGTGACCTCCTGATGCGGCTCGTGCAGGGCGGCGCGCGGATCGTCTGGTGCGACGAAGCCGAGGTCCTGGAGCCGGTCGAGCCCTCGCGCCTCTCCCTGCGCTGGCTGGTGCTGCGCGCCTTGCGCGGTGGGCAGGATTTTGCGCGTCATCGCCTCGCGGGCCGGATGGGTGCCGTGGGCGGCATGGAGCGCACGGCTCTCCTGCTCCGGGCGGTGGGCCAGGCGAGCGCGGCGGCGGCCCTTGCCCTCGTCTCGCTTCCGGCGGGGCGGCACTACGCGGCGTTCTGGCTGCTGAAGCTGTCGGCCAATGTCGGAAAGATGTCGGCGTTTCTGGGCTGGCACTACCTCGAGTACGGAGTGACGCCGCGATCGCGACCTTCATCAACCTGATCCTGCTCGTGCTGGCGGTGCCAGTCGCGCTGACCTGCGCCTATCTCCTCGTGATGACGCTGCTCTCAAGGCGTGCCTCGGCACCGCCCGCGTCGAGCCGCCTGCTCTGCTTCGACGTCGTCGTGCCCGCCCATGACGAGGCGGCCGGTATCGGCGAGACGCTCGAGAGCCTCAAGGTGCTCGACTGGCCGGCGGACCGGTTCCGCATCACGGTCGTCGCCGACAACTGCAGCGACGACACCGCCGCGCGTGCGCGGGCGACGGGCGTCGAGGTCCTCGTCCGGAGCGACTCGACGCGCCGCGGCAAAGGCTATGCGCTGCAGACCGCCTTTGAGCACAGCGTTGCCTTCGGCTGGGCCGATGCCCTGGTCGTCGTCGATGCCGACACCGCGGCGAGCCCTGCCCTCCTCGAGGCCTTCGCGTGCCGGATCGAGCGCGGCGCCGGGGTCGTGCAGGCGCACTACGGCGTGCGCAATCGCGACGCCTCGTGGCGCACCCGGCTCATGAGCATTGCGCTCGGCTCGTTCCACCGCGTGCGCTCGCGGGCGCGCGAGGTCCTCGAGCTCTCGTGCGGTCTTCGCGGCAATGGCTGGTGCGTCACGCAGCGCGTGCTGGCGGACGTCCCGTATCTCGCGTTCTCCCTGACAGAGGACGTCGAGTACGGCATCGAGCTCGGGCTCGCCGGCCATCGGGTGGCTTACGCGGACGAGGCGGAAGTCGCCGGCGTCATGGTTTCCGGAGCGAGCGCCGCGGCCGTCCAGCGGCACCGCTGGGAGCACGGGCGCCTGGAGCTGATCCGCACCTCGCTGCCGAGGCTCTTCTCGCGCACGGCCGGCCCCATCGATCGCGTTCGCCTCGACCTCGCGGCCGACCTCCTCGTCGCTCCGCTGTCGCTCGTCGCGATCGGGGTTGGCGCGTGGCTCGCCGTTGCGGCGATCGCGGCGCGAGTCGACCCCCGGTTTGCGCCGTGGCTCTGGGCCGGCGCTCTCGCGGCGCTCAGTCTCGTCGCGTACGTCGCGCGCGGGTGGCAGTTGAGCGGTGTCGGCGCCCGGGGGCTTCTCGATCTCGCACGCGCTCCCTGGTTCGTGGTGTGGAAGGTGCTCTCGGCGCTCAGGACCCGGCCGTCGACTCACTGGGTGCGTACCGAGCGCGAGCGCCAATGAGCGAACAGTTGGCTGGCCGGCTCACCGTCGCGCGGCTGCTGACGAGCGCGGTCACGAGCCAGGTGCTGCTGTCGGCGGCGAGTTTCGTCGTCGGCCTCGTGCTCCTTCGCAACACCCGCGATGCGCAGTACGGCTACTACGTCCTCGCGACGAATGGAATCCTGCTCGCGATCTCGGTGCAGAAGGCGCTCTTCAACCCGGCGCTCGCGATCCGGATGGGCGCGCTCGACCGGTCCGGCCGCGGGGACCTGGTCGGGGGACTCTATCGGGAACAGCGGCGGATCGTTCCAGCCGTGGCGCTCCTGGCGGCCATCGTCACGCTCGGTCTGTGGTTCGCCGGGCAGCTCGACGGAGTCTCGGCGTCCCTGATACTCGCGACCGTGCTTGCCGGAGTCGCGGTCGTGCACCGCGAGTATTTCCGAATGGTGCTCTTTGCGCACCACCGGCCGTTCGACGTGCTCAAGGTCGACAGCGTGTTCGCCGTCGCGACGGTGGTCGCGGCGTTCGTCGCGATCCTGATGGCGAGTCCCGCGCTCGCGATGATCGTGATGCTGGGAGTCGCCGCGGCGGCGAGCGGCATTGCGCTCGCGCGCGCCGTGCACCGGCACGAGTCCTGGAATACCCGCGGGGCGCCCGAGATCCTGCGCGAGATCGCGCCGGTCGCGGCGTGGTCGACCGCCGGCGCGGCGGTCCACTGGGGATTCAGCCAGGGATATATCTACCTCGTGGCCGGTGCGCTCGACATCAAGGCGGTCGCGGCGCTCGCGGGCACACGGCTCCTGATCATGCCGGTGGTCCTGCTCTCGACGGGAATTGGCTCCCTGATGCTGCCGCTCGCCTCCGGGTGGCTGAGACGGCTCGGGCGCGCGAAGCTCTGGCGGCGACTCTGCCTCTGCGCGGCGGGTCTCGCGGCGGCCGCGCTCGGCTACTTCGTGCTCGTGTGGGTGCTCCGCGACTGGATCTTCACGGTCCTCATCAAGAAGGACTTTCCACAGCGCGACGAGATGCTCCTCCTCTGGGGCTGCATCGGTCTCGTGATGGCGCTGCGCGATCAGCTCGTTTATTTCCTGGCATCGCTCGCCCGCTTTCGCGTGCTCACCACGGTGACGTTCGCAAGCGCGGTCATCTCGCTCCTCGTCAGCTACGTGATGCTGAAGAGTTACGGCGCCGCCGGCGCGTTGGCCGGCGTTCTCGTCGGCGAGGTCCTGAGTATCCTCGGGATCATCGTGCTCTCGAGACGCGCAGCGTCCGCGCAAGTGGTCCCGGCGTAGGTAACGCAGTCGGCGGGCACTGACTTTTGACCCGCGGTTGTGTTCGCAATCGTACTCAGTGATTCGACGAACCGACACGGGCGCGCAAGTGCTCTACGTTCGCGTCATGCCAGCAAGTACCCAATTCGGATCGTCAGTCGCGGAGAGTCGGTCCACCGGTCGCGATTCCGCGCGTACGCCTTCCCTGATCAGCGACTTGCTGCCGCTACTTGATGTGCTTTGCCTCCTTGGCATCGCCGCGGCCACGGACTTCGTCTGCGTGCTCTGCACGGCGCTGAGCGGTCCCGCGGGTGCGGGACTCGGTCTCGGGCGGGCCGCCATCATCGTCGCGCCGTTCATGCTCTACGACCCGGGCTTCGGCGCGGCCGCCCGCCGCCGGAAAGTGGGCGCGTTGGTCGGCTCGCACGCGCTGCGGTTTGCGCTCTTCACGGCGGCGATGCTGGGGCTCGGCCTGCTCGGCGGGACGCTCCGCGGCGTTCCGGTCGCGGTCCTCGAATTCTGGTTCGTCGGTAGTCTACTT
>CAYNCY010000065.1:0-12113 GCA_964395195.1 uncultured Steroidobacteraceae bacterium | reverse complement strand
AATCGCGTCGAGGTCGGAGGCCTTCACGTAGCGCCCCTCGGCGAGCTTCCCCTCGTCCCAGCCGGAGCCGACGATCCAGTCGCCCGGCTTCGTCTTTGCGGCGCGCGCGGCGACGCGCCTGCGGATCTCGGCGATGCTGGTGGCGTCACTCAATTCGATGTCGAACACAGCCGACTCGCCGCCCGCGGCGATGTGCGCGTGGCTGTCAATGAGGCCCGGCGTCGCCGTGCGGCCCTTGAGATCGATCACGCGCGCGCCGGGCGCGGCGAGCGCTCGCACTTCGGCGTTCGAGCCGACCGCGACGATCTTGCCGGCATGCACGGCGATCGCCTCGGCAACGGTGTTCCTGCCGTCGACCGTGATGATGCGGCCGTTGACGAGGATGAGTTCGGCATCCCGCCGCAGGAGTCCCGCAGCCGCCGACATCGCGAAGAGACCGAGGAGCGCGTACGCGGACACGCGGACGAGGCCGCTCGTGATCGGTCGAAGCATTGGGGGTCCCCTCAGAAAAGAACTGTTATTCGCTCAGGCGCCAAGCAACTCACCGACCGCGCGGTGCGCCTGTTCGATCGCGGCGTCCATGTAGGCCTTGCTGCCGGCGTCGGAATTGGCGATCGTGATCGCGCCCTTGCGCTGGCGACCCAGCACGTGCGGTCGCTCGGACTCGGGCACCAGCGGATCGAAGAGCGGATTGATCTCGGGCGCATAGCCATGCGGCCAGCGGTTCACGGTGATGGCGAGGATGTCGCGCTTCGAGTCGAAGCCACCCGCGCCCAGCATCCTGTCGAGCTGCGCGCGGATCTCGTGCTCGTACTGCTCGAGGCTCGTGGCCAGGATCTCGGCACGACCGACCTTGTTCTGCTCGTGCTCCGGGAGTCCCGGCGAGCAGGGTGTGCGCTGCATTCGGATGACGGTCGGCTTCGCGGGATCGGTCGAGGACGCGTAGCTGCCGACCGCGACGCACTCGTTGATGTTGCTGTCCGAGAAATAACCGGTCGGCGAATGGATCCAGGACACGCCGAGGCGCTGCCACGCCTGCCAGTCGCGCACCGCGATGTTGGCGTAGATCAGCGGCGTTTTGACGAGCTTGTGCAGCGCCGCTTTCTGCGTCGCCGGCAGCTCCGGGCAGATGTGCGGAATCACCATGTTCCAGCAGGCGAGCACGGAGTGGCGCGCGCGGACGCGAAACGCCCGCCCGGCCCGCGTGTACTCGAGACTGACGCCCGCGGCGTCGCCCTCGAGGTTGGCGACGTGCGTGACCGTTGCGTTCAGGCGTATCCGCGTCGGCGCGCCGCCGCGATCGAGCCGCGAGTAGTCGGCGTGGCAGCTGACGAGATCCTCGAGCGTCGAGCCCGGGAGCGCGTCGGGCACGAGCTTGCGCACGAGCGCGCGCGCGATCGTCGCGCCGCCGTCCGGCAGGTGGACGTCGACGGAGCCGCCGGTATCGGCAAAGCCGGCGGCGGTTTCACCCATCGACGGTATCGATCCCTTCGGCAGCTTCATGCCATCGAAGCCGGGCAAGCCCGTCGCCCAGCCCTCGAGCGCCGACACGGCCTCGATGCCGACACCCCACAGCCCGTGCGTCCGATGCTGGTAGAAGGTCGCGACGATCGGCTCGACGCCGACGTGCTTGAGCAGGAAGTCGTGGTAGCTGATCGTGTCGAGGTATTCCTTCTTGGCGGCGGGCGCGAGGTGCGGCAGGTAGTCGGCCGGCGCGTCCTCGAGCGCGATGAGCTGGCGCTTCACGCGTTCGTTGAAGGGTGAGCCTGCGAGCGACGGCGCCCAGGCTGCTTCTTTCGGGTGGCGCACGAGGTAGTCGGCACCGAAGGTCTCCCGGTCGAGGAACACGGCCTCGACCATGCCGCGCGACGGATAGAAGTCGCGCTTCTGGACCTTGTCGACCAGTTCCTCGGCGCGTATGCCGAGGCGCTCGAGCACCCCGCTCGCGACGGGGCTGTACGGCCGCGGGCTCTCGATGCTGTAGGTGCCCCCGTTCATCAGCTGCAGGCGGCCTTCGAGCCAGAACTCGTTGCGCTTCGCGTGACCGCCGAAGTCGTCGTGGTTGTCGAGAACGAGCACGCGCGCGTTGGGCTGCCGCTCGCGATAGAGCATCGCCGCCGTCAGCCCGCTGATGCCCCCGCCGACGACGACGAGGTCGTAGACCTCGCCCGTCTCGGTCGCCGCAGGGGGCGAGCGCCCATCGCGCAGCGCATGCGCCGCCTCGAAGGAGCCCGGATGGCTGCCGCGCAGCCCCGTCAGGGTCGGCGGGTAGTAGCCCGCGCCGTCCTGCGCCGCGACGTGCGCGCCCTCACCCGCCGTCGGCTCGCACCCGTCGAGCACGAGCGTCGCACCGACGCCGAGCGCCACGCGCTCCAGGAAATCCCGTCGGGTGACCTCGGCCGCTCTAGCATCACCGGGAACGCGCGTGTCTTGGGTCATGGGGCCACCGCCGTCGCAACGGCGGCCAGTATCGACCAGCCCACCCGGCGCCGGCAACGTCAGTCCCAGAACGCGCGCATCCGCGAGCCGAGGTCGATGGGGGGCACGGTGGCGAGCACGGTACCGTCGGCGCCGAGCGGCGCGTGTGCGCCGATCGCGTCGAGCGTTGCGCGGACGCGCGGCGTCAGGAAACGGCTCGGGGCGCCATAGACGTGCGCATCGCCGAAGCGCGGCTGCTGGGTGATGTAGTACTTGAGCGGGTTGACGAGGTGCAGCGCATCGCGCGCGCGCGTCATCGCGACGTAGAGGAGGCGGCGCTCCTCCTCGATGAGCTCGGGCTTGCCGGTCGCGAACTCGGAGGGGAAGTTGCCGTCGTTGACGTTGAGGAGATAGACCGAGCGCCACTCCTGCCCCTTGGCCGAGTGCACGGTCGAGAGCACGAGGTAGTCCTCATCGAGGAGCGGCGGTCCCGCCTGGTTGCCGCTCGCCTGGGTCGGATCGAGCGCGAGTTCGCTCAGGAAGCGCTCGCGGTTCGGAAAACCGCCCGCGATGCGCGCGAGCTGCTCGAGATCGCCGGCGCGCACCCCGGCCGCCTCGTAGTGCCGCTCGAGGTGCGGCCGGTACCACCTCATCACCTGCTCGACCTGCCCGGGCCAGGCAGCGGTGGGACCCGCGAGCGCAGCCATCAGCGCGCAGAGCCGCGGCCAGTCCTCGTGTGCCGCGGCGGGTGGGCGCCAGGCCGTGAGGGCGTGCCAGGCGCCCGCGAGCCGCCCGAACTCCTCGAGGCAGCGCTGGCTGTGCGCCGGTCCCATGCCCGGCAAGAGCTGCAGCACACGGAAGGCCGCCACCCGGTTCTTGGGGTTGTCGGCCCAGCGCAGCACCCCGAGGAGGTCCTTGACGTGCGCCGCCTCCAGGAACTTGAGGCCGCCGTACTTCACGAACGGGATGTTGCGGCGGGTCAGTTCCACCTCGAGGAAATCGCTGTGGCTGCTCGAGCGGAAGAGCACCGCCTGCTGCATCAGCAGTACCCCGGCCTCGCGGGCCTTCAGCACCTCGTCGATCACGTAGTCCGCCTGGCCGCGATCGTCCGCGACCGTGACGAGCTGCGGGCGCGCGCCGCTGCCGCGCTGCGCGCGCAGCTCCTTCTGGTACTGGCGGTCGGCCTCCGCGATCAGCGCGTTGGCGGCGTCCAGGATCGGCTGCGTCGAGCGGTAGTTCTCCTCGAGCGCGATCACGGTCGCGGGCGGCACAAACTTCGCGGGGAAGTCGAGGATGTTGTCGACCGCCGCCGCGCGAAACGAGTAGATCGACTGCGCATCGTCGCCGACGACGGTGAGGCCCGCGCCGTCGGGCTTGAGCGCGAGAAGGATCTCGGCCTGCAGCACGTTCGTGTCCTGGTACTCATCGACCAGCACGTGCTCGAAGAGCCCGCCGACCGCCCGCGCGAGGCGCGGCTCGCTGACGAGCCCGTGCCAGTAGAGCAGGAGATCGTCGTAGTCGAGCACCTGCTCGGCCTGCTTCCTGACGACGTAGGCCCGAAAGAGCTGCGTGAGCTCCGCCTCGAGCTCGAGGCACCACGGCCACTGGTCCTCGAGCGTCGCCTTGAGCGGGCGCTGGGTGTTCACGCGGTGGGAGTAGATGGCGAGGCACGTGTCCTTGCGCGGGAAGCGCTTCTCGCGCGCCGAGAGGCCGAGCTCGTGGCGCACGACGTCGATGAGGTCGGCACTGTCGCCACGATCCAGCACCGAGAACGAGGGGTCGAGCCCGACCTCGCGGGCGTGGAGCCGCAGGAGCCGATTGCCGATCGAGTGGAAGGTGCCGGCCCACGGCAGCCGGACGGCCGGCGTCGTGCTCGCCGTGCCGCGGGCCGCCTGCAGGGCGCTGACGACGATGCGCTCCGCGCGGCGGGTCATTTCCTCGGCGGCGCGGCGCGTGAACGTCAGGAGGAGGATCCGGCCGGGATCCACGCCCTTCAGCACGAGGTGCGCGACGCGGTGCGCCAGCGTGTTGGTCTTGCCGGTCCCGGCACCCGCGATCACGAGCAGCGGTCGTGCCCGGAACCCGCCGGCGACGTCCTCGCCGAACGCGGCGGCCGCGCGCTGCGCGTCGTTCAGGGTGTCGAGGGGACTCGCGGCCATCGGGCGATTATCCGGATGGCCTGTATGTTTATCCAGTCGGGCCGCCGGGCGCCCCGGTAGGCGCTGCTACACTTCCCGGCACCCTGCCGCCCGGACGAACGCCCGATGCCCATGGAATCCCTGACGCCCCGCGGCTTCCTGCTGCGCCTCGCGGCCGCCGTCGCGCTGGTCGCGATGACCTATAACCCGACCGGCCACTCGTATGTCCATTGGCTCGGCTCGACGCTGCCGTCCGCAAGTCCCCTGCAGGCGGTTGCCGGCCTCCTCCTCCTCGGCGGGTGGGGCTTCTTCATCCACGCGACCTGGCGCTCGCTCGGCACCACCGGCGTCCTCTTCGCGACCGCCCTCACCGCTGCGCTCATCTGGCTCCTCGCCTCGTGGGGCTGGTTCAGCGTCAAGGACACCGGCGTCATCAGCTGGGTCGTGCTCGCGGCGCTCGCGATCCTGCTCGCGGTCGGCGTCTCCTGGTCGCACATCCGCCGTCGCGTGACCGGCCAGACCGACGTCGACGAAGTCGACCACCGCTGAGCGCTGCACGATGCCGCAACCGAAGCACCTGACCGGGCTCAAGCTTCGCCCGACGCCGCGAGCGAAGCTCGATGCGGACATGAAGAAGTACTTCCAGGTGTGCGAGGAGAAGCTCGGCTTCGTACCGAACGTGCTCGCGGCCTACAGCTTCAGCCCCGCGAAGCTGCGCGCGTTCGTGAACCAGTACAACGACCTGATGCTGGGCGAGTCCGGGCTCACGAAGCTCGAGCGCGAGATGCTGGCGGTGGTCGTCTCGAGCGCAAACCGCTGCTACTACTGCCTGACCGCGCACGGCGCCGCGGTGCGCGCGTTGTCTCGCGATCCCGAGCTCGGCGAGATGCTGGTGATGAACTGGCGGACCGCGCCGCTCCCGAAGCGTGAGCGCGCGCTCCTCGAGTTCGCGCACAAGCTGACCGTGACACCGAGCGAGGTCGGTGAGCCCGACCGCCAGGCGCTGCGCGCGGCGGGCTTCAGCGAACACGACATCTGGGATGCCGCGAGCGTCGTCGGCTTCTTCAACTTCACGAATCGCGTCGCGACAGCGACCGACATGATGCCGAACCGCGAGTACCACGGGCAGGCGCGCTAGCGCCCCCGCTGAGCTCCGGCCCCACTCGGCGGCCCGAGCAGCCGCTCGATCGCGGGGACGAGCGCGAGCGCATCGACTCCACCGCTCGTGTCCCACTCGAGCCGATCGGGACCGGCGAGGAGCACGCTGACGGCCGCGCGCCCGAGTTCCGCCTCGAGCTCGGGCAGGGCCTCGAGGTCGACGTGGCCCGGGTGGCGCGTGCCATCGGCGGCGCGCGCGCGATAGCGCTCGAGCAGCACCTTGGGATCGGCGACGCAGTGCAGCTCAAGGAGGCGCGCGAGCGGCCGGAAGGCGCGCGCCGCTGCGGCCTCGGGCTCGCGGAAGTTCCCTTCGAGTACGCAAGTCTGGCCCGCCGCGAGGTGTCGCGCGGCTTCATCGAAGAGGAGCGTCCACGCAAGCGCGCTCACCCGTCGCGACCAGGCGCGATCGCTCGCGCCGAGCTCGCCGAAGATCCGCTCCTTGTAGTCGTCCTTCGACAGGAGCGGCCAGCCGTAGCGTGCCGCGACGAACCGCGCGAGCGTGCTCTTGCCGGCGCACGGCAGTCCCGAAACGAGGAGGCAGCGGTTCACCGCCGCGAGTCTACCGAGCGAACGCCCGGGCATGGGATCATCGCGCCATGACCGAGAAATCGAAGCGCATCTACCAGGGTCGCGTCATCACGCTCGACGTGGAGACCGTCACGCTCCCGAACGGCCACGTCGCCGAGCTCGAGATCGTCCGTCATCCCGGCGGAGCCGCCGTGGTCGCGGTTGATGAGAGCGGGCAGGTGTGCCTCCTGCGCCAGTACCGGCATGCGGCGGGTGGCTGGCTCTGGGAAGTGCCCGCCGGCAAGCTCGACGGCGCGTCGCCGGATGCGACGGCGCGCAATGAGCTGCGCGAGGAAGCGGGACTCACCGCCGCGCGCTGGGAGTCGCTCGGCCGCGTGATCAGCTCGCCCGGCGTCTTCACCGAAGTCGTGCATCTCTACCTCGCGCGCGAGCTCACCCGGGTGCCGGCGGCGCCCGAACAGGAGGAGGTGTTCGAGGTCAGCTGGGTACCGCTCGCGCAAGCCGTCCAACAGTCTCTGAACGGCGACATCGAGGATGGAAAGACGGTCATTGCGCTCTTCCGCGCCGCAGCGCGGCTCGGGCTAAATACCTGATCCTTCGGGCAGAAATCCCCGTAAAGCGGGCCCTTTCGATGACGACTTTGTGACTGCCGTCACAAATCACGCGGGTGGTCCCACATGGCGGTTTCTGCACTCTAAAGTGGCTCTGTGATCGGTCGTTCCTAAGGGAAACGGCGAGAAAATCGTGGTAGACACCGTAAAGATACTGAGGCCTGACTTCTCGGCAGACGTCGACAACCCGACCGGGCGCGTCGACCACGACGAGCGGGGCAATGCTGTCTGGAAATGGTCGCAGGACCTCGAGGTGCTGCCGTTCCAGTTCGACGCCCCCGCGCTCTCGGTCGCCGAAGATGCCCCGTCCCCGAGCGGCAACGCGGCGATCAACAAGGTCGCGGTGAAGAGCGGCTACAACCCGTACGAAAGCGGACTCATCCTCAAGAAGTCGCGCGCCAAGCGCCGCAACCTCCAGGAACTGTCGCGCTGGATCGAGACCAAGAAGCGTCTCGACTCGGATCCCGAGACCTGAGGGACCCGCTCGGCGTGCGCCTCAGGCGGCCGCCGCGTACCGCAGCTTCCCGGCATCGCCGAGGCGATAGAAGCGCCTCAACTCCGCCAGCATCTCCCGCACCTGCACCTGCCGGCGCCTGAGGAAACGCTCCTCGAGCCGTCGACAGAAGCGTGCCGCGTAGCGGTTGGCGTTCTCATAGAGCGCCGCGAGCGCGCCGTCCAGGCCCGCGCGCAGCCTCGCCTGCTCGAAGAGGCGCGCATGCAGGCCGCGCACGAGGCAGCCGCCCCGCTGCCCGCCCGCGACCAGCACCGATACCGCGTACTTGTCGATCTCCGCCTGCATCTCGAGGCCGAGGAGCGACACGGACGAGTCGCGCGTCGCGTTCCACATCACGCAGTTGAAGTGGCTGACTCCCTCGAGCGCCGTGCAGAAATCCTCGAGGTTGTCATCGGTCAGGTGCGTGAGCGGCTCGCTCGCCGCGAGGCGCGCGAGGAGCTCGGGGTCGAGGTAGAGCCCGAGGTCGAGTCGACCCGGCTCCTCGGCCACCAGAAGCGTCTCCGGCGTCCCCGCGGCAGCGCTCGCGGGATGCAGCCGCGCAAGCGCAGCGCGGTCGGTGATCAGGTAGTCGCAGACATCCGCGCCCACGTCGGCGTCGTTGATCGTGCCGAGCAGCCGCTGCAGATCGTTGAGCACCACGCTCAGTGGCTCCAGCGCACCCGTGTCGCGGCGACGGGCTCGACGCCGAGCGCCCGCAGGCGCCCCGCAGCGCGCGGGCTGCCTGTCTTGATCCACACTTCGTAGAGGCGCATGAGCTCGTCGTTCGAGGGAGGCCGCGCGGCTGCGGCAATCTCGTTGAGCGCATCGACGAGCGCGCCGAATTTCGTGGCGAGCTCGGCGAACACCCGCCCTATGCACCCGCCGCGCTTGGAGCCCCGGGTCGAATCCGCGAGCGAGCCGTAGGCGCGGCCGCCCATCGCGATGTGGTAGTCGACATCGACGAGCTTCTTCGCGAAGCCCTGCGGCAGGAAGCCCGCGATGAAAAGCGAGACGTCGCCCAGGCGCTGCAGCGCGTGCTGGCGTTCGGCGAGGGTCGGCGCCCCGAGCGCCTCGGCGAACATGAGCGCGAGGGGCCTCAAGCGCGCGCCGCCCGGGGTCTGCTCGAAGAACGCGTCCGCGCGCGAGAAGGTCGTGAGCAGGTTCACGACGTAGTGCTCGGTGTGGTCGTCGAGCGAGAGGCGCTGCTTGCCGGCCGCGCCGTGCAGCGCATCGCGGAAGTATTCCTCGAGACTCGCCACCTGGAGAACTGTGCCGTCCGACATCGTGCCTCCTCAGCGTCTACAAGCTAAAGATCGTCACGCATGCGCAAAAGTTGACACGTTGTGAGCGCGGGCGATAGCGGCTCTGCGCACATTCGCGTCGGTTTAATTGGTAGCAGCCGACGTGCCCGAGTGCTGATTGATGTACGCGACGCGTTCAACGCGCGTGGCGGCGGACGCGAGAGTTCGCCGGGCTTGCCGGCTCGCATTTGACAGATTCTGCCGACGCTCGTGATGGAGTTCGCGTAACGGCCGTGAAGCGCGTCGCGAACGCGCGATCGACGCAGTGCGATCGCTTGTAACGGCGCACCGACGCCGGATGATGGCTCCATGCCAAATCCCATCGGCACCAGCGGCGTCCCCGGGTTCCTGAGCGCGCTCGATTACGCGCGCGAGGGTATCGACCAGGGCGTCCAGTCGTTCGACCAGGTCGCGCAGGCGGTCGCGGGTGCGGTCTCGAACCCGCTCGCGGTGTCGGCTGAGAACCAAGTGAACGCGCTCGCGGCCCGCACGCAGGTCGCAGCCTCGGCCAAGGCCTTCCAGACGGGCGACCAGATCCTCGGGACCCTCCTCAACCTGCGCGCCTGATCCGGCAGCGTTCGCTTCAGGTCAGGGACTCGACCAGCGTCGCGAGCGCCGCGAGATCCGCGACCTCGTGGTCGGCGCGCGGCAGTTCCGCCGGCCAGCGCTCCCCGGTACGGTTCATCCACGCCGTCTGCATGCCCGCCAGGCGGGCACCGTGGACGTCGGCGAGCGCATCGTCGCCGACGTGCAGGATCGCCGCTGCGGGGACGCTCGCGAGCCCGAGGAGCGTCTCGAAGATCTGCCGGTCCGGCTTTGCCGCCCCCGCTCCCGCCGCATCGATGGCGCCCCGGAAGTAGCGCCCGATGCCGACCTGCCGCACGCAGGCGTTGCCATTGGTGAGCGCGAACACGGGCACCCGCGCCGCGAGGCGCGCGAGGCCGTCGGCGACGTCCTCGTAGAGCTCGATGGAATTCCGCTCGCGCCAGAAGACGCCGAACGCCTCCTCGGCGAGCCGCTCCGGGTAGCCGGTCTCGGTCGCCGCCTGGCGCAGGCTCTCGGTGCGAAGCCAGGTCACGTCGTGCGCACGCTCGGGCCGCGCTGCGGCGAGCCTCGCGCGCCGCTCGCGAAACTCCCCGACGCTGAATCGCTCCGCGATCCCGGGCGCGTGAGTCTGCAGCCACGTCGAGAGCGCGACCTCGGCGCGCACGAGCACGGGTGGTGTATCCCAGAGAGTGTTGTCGAGGTCGAGCGAGACCGCGCGCAGCGAGGACGGCATTCAGGCATTATCCGCTCCCGATGGCACCGGCATCCACTCGCGGGCCCTTCGGCCCTCCCATCGTCATCGCCCATCGCGGCGCATGCGGCTACCTGCCGGAACACACGTTCCCGGCGAAGGCCTATGCGCACGCGCTCGGCGCCGACTACCTCGAACAGGACGTCGTGCTCACGCGCGACGACGTGCCGGTCGTGTTCCACGACCTCACCCTCGATGAGGTCACCGACGTCGCGAGCGTCTTCCCGGCGCGAGTGCGCGCCGACGGCCACTGGTACGTCATCGATTTCAGCTACGCCGAGCTCACGACGCTCACCCTCCACGATCGGATCGAGGCGGGCGTGCCCACGTGGCCGCGGCGCTTCAACGAGCGCCTGCCGCTTCGGATCCACTCGCTCGACGAGGAACTGACGCTTGTCCGCGGGCTCAACCGCGCGACCGGGCGCGACGTCGGGGTCTACACCGAGGTCAAGAGCCCGGCCTGGCACCGGGCCGAGGGCAAGGACCTGGCGCCTGCGGTGCTCGGTGTGCTCGCACGGTTCGGCTACCGGACGCGCGCCGATAACTGCTGGCTGCAGTGCTTCGACGCCGCGGAACTGACGCGCATCCGGCGCGAGCTCAAGTCCGGGCTCAAGCTCGTGCAACTCATCGGCGAGAACGCGTGGGCCGAGGCCACGACCGACTACGACGCGATCCGTACCCCGACGGGGCTCGCCGGCATCGCCCTCGTTGCCGAAGGCATCGGCCCGTGGATCCCGCAGGTGGTCACGTGGGCGGCGCCCGGCGCCGCGCCCGTCCTCACCACGCTCGTCCGCGATGCGCACGCGGCGGGGCTCGCGGTCCATCCCTACACGTTTCGCATCGATCAACTGCCCGAACACGCGCCCGATGCCGAGGCCGCGCAACGCGCGCTCTTCGAGCTCGCCGGCGTCGATGGCCTCTTCAGCGATTTCCCCGACGTCACGCTCGCCCACCTCGGGCGCCGCTAGGCCTGCCTGTGCCCGATCTCACGCTCGTCGTCGGCAACCGCAACTACAGCTCATGGTCGTTGCGACCGTGGATCCTGATGCAGCACCTCGGGCTTGCCTGCCGCGAGGTGCGCATCGCGCTCGACACGCCGACGTTCCACGCCGAAGTCGCGCGCTATTCGCCGACTCGGCGCGTGCCGGTGCTGATCGACGGCGACCTCACGGTGTGGGAGTCCGTCGCGATCCTCGAGTACCTCTCCGAGCTCGGCGGCGGCCGCGGCTGGCCCGCTGAGTCCGCCGCCCGTGCGGTTGCGCGCGCGATCACGGCCGAGATGCACGCGGGCTTTGCGGCGCTTAGGGCCGAGTATCCGATGAACATCCGCGCCAGGGGCCGAAAAGTGCCGATGACGGCGCCGCTCGCGGCGTCGATCGCGCGCATCGATGAGCTCTTCACCGACTGCCGCCGCCGCTTCGGGAGCGCCGGCCCCTGGCTCTTCGGCACCTACAGCGCGGCCGATGCCATGTACCTGCCGGTCGCGTTTCGCTTCAACACCTACGGCACCGCCGGACTTGGGCCCATCGCGTGCGAGTACGTCGCGACCGCCGTCGCGGACCCGCTCGAGGAACCCTGGGTACGCGCCGCCGGCGCGGAGCCGGAGACGATCGAGCGCGAGGAATTTGGTCGCTAGCGGCGCGGGCGCGTCGCCCGGAAGGAGCCTCACGTGCGCACCCTCATGTTCCTGATCGGCGGCCTCGCCCTCGGCGGCGCCTGCCTCGCGCTCGCGCGCCACTTGGCGGGAAGCTCCGCGAGTGCGCTCAACGCGGCGCTCGGTGGCTTTGCGCTCCTCTGGTTCGCGATCGCCGCGGCCAACCTGTGGATCGGCGTCAGCCGCGCGGGCTACCCATTCCGGGAGGAGTTCCCGATTTTCCTCCTGATCGGGTTGACGCCCCTCGCGCTGCTCGCGCTCGTCCGCTGGAAGCTGCTGTGAAGGCGCTGCCGCCTTCCATGGGCAAGGGCCGTCTGGAGGCGTTCAGCGACGGCGTGATCGCGATCATCATCACGATCATGGTGCTCGAGCTGAAGGTGCCGCACGAGCGCACGCTCGCGGGGTTGTCCGGCGTGGGGCCGGTGTTCTTCAGCTATGCGCTGAGTTTTCTGAACGTCGCGATCTACTGGGTGAACCACCACCACCTCATCGCTCTCGTGCGGCGCGTGAACGCG